>JBGSQO010000549.1:0-2755 GCA_041738055.1 Filomicrobium sp. | reverse complement strand
TTTCCATGTTGGCCGCCAGCGTCGCGCGGCGGGCGGGAACGGCGTCGGGGACCGCGCACAGCATGTCGAGGGGCGCGACGAACCGATCCTGGTGGGGGTGCAGGCAGAACACCGTTTTTCCAAGGAAAGTCTCAGGTCCGTCCTCGATCACGCCTGTCGCGCAATAGCCGTATTTTACCGGGAATGGAAAGTCGCCGGCCTGCATGGGGGCGCGCATTCTCTGCCACTCGCTCGATGGTACCAATCCCTGACTGACCAATCGCTCCGTGCCGCGGCTCACTCCCGAGAACAGCGTCCGCACGAGCGCTTCGCCTGGTCCGGGACTCGAGAGCCGCTCGGGGCGTATCTCCACGCGTCCAGGGCCGGTGTACCAGATGGCGCGACCAACATGCAGCTTGCCGGCAGATTTGACGGGCGTCATATCGAGGAACCTTGCCGAACCGGGCGCATACCGCCGGCGGCTCTTGTGAGACAACAGATGAGCGACATCGTGGGTGCGACTGCCGATACCGCGTTCGCGGGCGAAGACCAGAGGCTTACCGTACCGACCGGCTTGCAGTCCATGGCCGATCTGACGGCGCGGCGGCGGCTGGTGCTGGGGCTCAACATCGTCACATGGCTCGGCCTGATGGCCGCGGCGGCAACGCTCGCCAGCGCCGGTGGCTGGACCCTCACCGATGCCGTGATGTTTGCCGCGTTCGCCATCGGTACGCCCTGGGCCGTGCTCGGGTTCTGGAACGCCATCATCGGACTGTGGCTGCTGCACTGGGCGAAGAACCCGATCGAGCAAGTCGCGCCCTATATCAAGGCCGGCGACGAGCCGACCCCGCTTGCGATCAATACCGCGATCCTGATGACGCTGCGCAACGAAGACCCCGCGCGCGCTTTCGCCCGGCTGAAGACCGTGAAGGCCAGTGTGGACTCAACCGGCGAGGGGCATCGCTTCGCCTACTTCCTGCTGTCGGACACCAACAAGCCCGAGGTCGCTGCCGCCGAGGAGCGCCTCATCGCCGAGTGGAAGGCTGCCGACCCCGTCTCCGCCGACCGCCTGACCTATCGCCGCCGCGAGCTGAATACGGGGTTCAAGGCCGGCAACGTGCGCGACTTCTGTGAGCGCTGGGGTGCGGGCTATGAACTCATGCTGCCGCTCGACGCCGACAGCCTGATGTCGGGGGAGGCCATCGTGAAGATGGTCCGCATGATGCAGGCGCACCCGCGTCTGGGCATCCTGCAGAGCCTCGTCGTCGGCATGCCTTCGGAAAGCGCGTTCGCCCGCATCTTCCAGTTCGGCATGCGCCACGGCATGCGCTCCTACACCATGGGCCAGGCCTGGTGGGTCGCCGACTGCGGACCGTTCTGGGGTCATAACGCGATGGTCCGCATCAAGCCGTTTGCCGAGCAGTGCCACTTGCCGATGCTGCCGGGTAAGCCACCGCTGGGCGGCCACATCCTCAGCCACGATCAGGTCGAGGCGACCTTGATGCGCAAGGCCGGCTTTGAAGTCCGCGTGCTGCCCTACGAGAACGGCAGCTGGGAAGAAAACCCGCCCACCATGCTCGACTTCGCCACCCGCGACGTGCGCTGGTGCCAGGGCAACATGCAGTACGTGAAACTGATGGATTATCCGGGCCTGTTGCCGATGAGCCGGTTCCAGCTCGCCTGGGCGATCCTGATGTTCCTCGGCATCCCTGCTTGGACGCTGATGATCGCGCTGTTGCCGGTGGCGGCCTATGAGGCGCAAAGCGTGGCCGATTATCCGGTTGGTCTCGCGATCGCGCTCTACGTCGGCTATTTCGTCATGTATCTGGCGCCCAAGATCGCCGGGCTTATCGACGCGGCTTTGACGAAGGGCGGCATGGCGAGCTTCGGCGGACCGTTGCGGTTCCTGACGAGTGCGGCCACAGAACTCGTGTTCTCCTTCCTGCAGGGCGCCGTCTCGACCATTCGCACCACCGTGTTCATGATCGGGCTCGCGTTCGGCAAGTCGGTCACCTGGGGCGGCCAGTCGCGTGACGCCTACGGCATTTCTTGGGCGACGGCGGCCCAGAACCTGTGGCCGCAGACGCTGTTCGGTCTCATCGTGTGCGGGGCGCTGTACGTCATCTCGCCCGACGTGCTGTGGTGGAGCCTGCCGCTGACCGCCGGCTATATTCTGGCGATCCCGTTTGCCGTGGTGACGGCCTCGCCCACGCTGGGGCGCTGGATGAAGCGCATCGGGCTCGCCGGCATCCCGGAGGACTTCAAGACGCCGGCCGAGGTCAAGGCTGTGCTGGGGTAAGGCGAGGCGGTGGCGGTCCCCCGACACCTCCGTCTTTTTCGACCAAGCCGGAAAATGGGGTGGGTTTGGGAGGTCTTCTCCCTGGCAGGAATGGCGCGGTCGCAGTGTGGGCATCTGGAGCGCCGGCTCGAGAGCGCGGCAGCCCGGTTGCGAAGCAAATTGTCGCCCACCCTTGGGCCAAGTCTGATGAGGTCCCCATGAACGAGCGTGTGAGAGCCATCGTCGAGGAAGCTCGCAAGCTCTCAAGCGAGGAGCGCCGCGAACTCATCCAGCGATTGCGGTTCGAGATCGCCGCCGACCGCGACCGCCTCGACGCGCTCGCCACCCGCTATCCCGGCCTGGCTCGCTCGCTTGCCGTCTACTACGGCGATCCGGCGCGGGCAGCCGCCATGGACAAGCTCTACACCCGCTTCGTTAAGTCGGGCGGGCTCGCGTTCGACATCGGCTCGCACGTCGGCGACCGCATCGGCGCGTTCC
>JBGSQO010000498.1:0-3364 GCA_041738055.1 Filomicrobium sp. | reverse complement strand
GCGGCGCGAAATGGCATCGAGCGAGCGCAGCGCCGTCTACAGCACACGGCGGGTCGCACGGTCGAGCAGGCGATGCGCGCGGGCCTCCTCGGCGATCAACGTGGCGAGCGGGAAGTCGGGCCCGGTGTCGAGGATGGGGATCGGGGGGAGATCGGGACGGAGGACGTCGGGCAAGGCGGACTCCTAAAGTAAAGTGCCGGGGCTCACGCCGCCCCGGACCCGGCGCAGGCGAAGCCTGTTGACCTACGTCTGCGCGACCGGCGTGCCCAAAACTCCCGGTGATGGGTCAAGGGGCTTAGCCCCTTGTGGGGGTCGAGGGGGCAACGCTCCTCGTCTTCACTTCCAGTGCATTGACGATGGCTATAGTTGAACTGGCCCCGAACGGCGGCGCGGATATAAGCTTATCAGTAGCAACTGAATGTGGCGTATCGGACAGGTCCCCAGTCACCCGCGCCGAATTGAAATTGACAGCCCGTCGCGCCTCCCGCATAACACTGCGGTCGCGGAGGGCTTGCCCTGCCGCGCAAGAGGCGCTGTCCGAGGCTTTGCCGGGTTCGACCCGGCCGCTCAGCACACAAGCTGATCAAGCGATCAAGTCCGCATCCTCATGCGTCGCGCAGCCGGCAGTCGCCGGCCCGCGCAGACGAGAGGCTTTGCGGCGCCACAGGGCGCGGAAAACCAGTCAGGCACCCGCTGAAACCGGGGCCGGGCAAAGCTGAAGGTTGGCCTAAGCCATGTATGCAATCATCAAGACGGGCGGCAAGCAGTACCGCGTCGCCCAGGACGACGTCATCGTCATCGAACGCCTCGAGGGCGAGGACGGCTCTACCATCGAATTCGGCGAAGTGCTGATGGTCGGTGCTGGCGAAGACATCAAGGTCGGTGCGCCGTTCCTGGTCGGAGCCAAGGTCACCGCCGAACTCGTCGAGCAGACGCGCGGACCCAAGCTGATCGCCTTCAAGAAGCGCCGCCGCAAGAACTCGCGCCGCAAGAAGGGTCATCGCCAGGACCTGACCAGGGTTCGCATCACCGGCATCGTCGGCGCCTGACGGCAGCCCGATCGCCTGAGCTGAAATTCCAGCGGTCGAGCCCGAGGGCTGCCGCAAGTAGAGACGAAAAGGACACCCCCCATGGCACAGAAAAAGGCCGGCGGCTCGACGAAGAACGGCCGCGACTCAGAGAGCAAGCGCCTCGGCGTCAAGCGTTACGGCGGCGAGCACGTCATCCCCGGCAACATCATCGTGCGCCAGCGCGGCACCAAGTGGCACCCCGGCGCCAACGTCGGCATGGGCACCGACCACACGATTTTCGCGGTGGCCGAGGGCGAGGTCCAGTTCCGCCAGAAGGCCAACGGCCGCACGTATATCTCCGTCCTGCCGGCAACCCCCGAGGCGGCCGAGTAAGCAGACGGACAGTTCACACAAACCTGTGTTGGTTCAGGGGAGGTGGATGTCCACCTCCCCTTTTTATATCGGGCTGTGGCTTGCCAAGACGAGCAATCCGGGCGACCGTCGAGGCCCATGCTGCCGATGATGCTTCGATGCGTCGGCGGCGGCCGTAGCGGGACCGGGACATGAGCCTGATTGCGACCCCCCGACTGGTGCTGCGCCCCCTGGCGATGACCGACGTGCCGCGCATTGCGGACCTGGCCAACGACTGGGACGTGACGCGCATGGCGGCCCGCATGCCCTACCCTTATACCGAAGAGGCGGCCATCGATTGGCTGTCCTCGCTGGAGAATGGCGAGGTCGTGGCCGGCATCACTCTCGGGCAGGCGATCATCGGGCTCACTGGCTTTGCGCCCCTCCCCAGCGATCCAGCCAGCGCCGAGGTCGGGTTCTGGCTCGGCAAACCCTACTGGGGCCAGGGCTATGCGACCGAGGCGGTCGGTGCGCTGATCCGGCACGCCTTCCGTACGACGCCGGTGAAGCGGCTGGAATGCGCTCACTTCCTCGATAACGAGGCCTCGCGGCGGGTGATCGCCAAGCTCGGCTTCCGCGAGACTGGCCATGGCCGCGCCAGATGTCAGGCCCGACGGGCGGCCTTCGACACGGTGCGCTACGAGATGCTCCGGCCGCAACCCTTGTGGGCTCGGCTGCCGCTGCTGGGGCGCCCGGGCTGAACCGAGCGGCGCTCACTCTATAAGTCTCTCGTCTCCACTCTGCGGCGACCCTGCCGCCAACACGAAAAGCCAACCGCCATGAAGTTCCTCGATCAGGCCAAGATTTACATCGCGTCCGGCGCGGGCGGCGATGGCTCCGTCTCCTTCCGGCGCGAGAAGTTCATCGAATTCGGCGGCCCGGACGGTGGCGATGGGGGCCGCGGCGGCGACGTCATCGTGCGCTGCGTCGACAACCTCAACACGCTGATCGACTATCGCTATCAGCAGCACTTCAAGGCCAAGAACGGCATTCCCGGCATGGGGCGCAACCGCACCGGCCCGTCGGGGGACGATTGCATCATCAAGGTGCCGCCGGGCACGCAGGTCTACGACGAGGAGGGTGAGGTCATGCTCGCCGACCTCAAGGTGCCGGGCGAGGAGGTGGTGCTGGCACGCGGCGGCAACGGCGGCTTCGGCAACGCCCAATTCAAGAGTGCGACGAACCAGTCGCCGACCCACGCCAACCCCGGCCAGCCCGCCATCGAGATGACCATCTGGCTGCGGTTGAAGCTGATCGCGGACGCTGGCCTCGTCGGCCTGCCCAATGCGGGCAAGTCGACGTTCCTGGCCACTGTGACGGCGGCCAAGCCCAAGATCGCGGATTATCCGTTCACCACGCTGCACCCCAATCGCGGTGTCGTGCGCGCGGGCGATAAGGACTTTGTGCTGGCCGACATTCCCGGCCTGATCGAGGGCGCGAACGAGGGTGCCGGGCTCGGCGTTCAGTTTCTCGGGCATATCGAGCGGACGCGCGTGCTGCTCCACCTCGTGGACGCTACGGGCGAGGATGTCGCGGCCGACTACATGACGGTACGAGACGAACTCGACGCGTATGGCGCGGGCCTGGAGGAGAAGACGGAACTCGTCGCGCTCAGCAAGGCCGATGCCGTCGACGAGGACACACTGGCCGAGCGGCTCGACGCCTTGGAGGAGGTCTGCGGCCAGCGCCCGTTGGTCGTCTCGGCGGCGACCGGCAAGGGCGTGAAGGAAGCCCTGTTCGCGCTCGTGCGCGCCATGACCTCCAGCCGCGCCGACGCACTCGCTGCCGACGAAGCCTCCGGCGCCGTCGAGCGTAAGCCTTGGCGGCCGTGAGGTTTGTGCGCGGATTGGGTCACTCGGGACAGCGGATGATTGCACCACGCTACTGCCGCGACGGCGCGCAAAGTGCTATCTCGTGCCCTCCGAACCGCCGACCGCAGCTGC
>JBGSQO010000488.1:0-2592 GCA_041738055.1 Filomicrobium sp. | reverse complement strand
TCGGCGCCCACGAAATCCCCATAGAGCCCGCTGAATCGGCTGCCCCCAACCCGCGCCTTCATTCCCTGGCGGCTTTCGTACGCCGCCCCAGGGCTCGGGGCTGTCGTCCGCATGGGGCCGGCATCCGAAACCCGTCACATTATCACACTGAACGATGTTCGCCTGGCACGCGCTCGCCCCGTGCAGCCCACGGCTGCTTTCGCGGCATTGCGAGCGAGCAGCGATCGCGCCTGTTAGCCCGACGCACCTGAGATCCACTGATACCGCCAAAGATGCGCAGGAAAATGTTATCCCGATGTTATCCGGAGGCCAATCTGCGAGCGTCTCATTATCGACCAACATATTGATTTTATTGGTGCCGGCTAAGGGACTTGAACCCCTGACCCCCTGATTACAAATCAGGTGCTCTACCAACTGAGCTAAGCCGGCCAGCGTGCAGAACTCCGACCACTGCTGCGGAGATTTGACGTGCGGGAGGCTTATAGCGCTTCGTGCAACTTCGTGCCAGTGCGCAGGTCACGAGTGGCACCAGGGCCATACAATTCATGACGACATGACCCGCTTGACGGCGGAGCGTGGGCGGGCGGGATGGGGCTTGTGGCCGTCCTGGCGGATCAGGGTGAGGGAGGCGTTGCGCAACTCGGCCATCACTTTTTTAGCCGCGCCGGTGCGCACGCGTGAGGCATCGTCCTTGGACGCGACATCACGGACATGGAACAGGCCGTTCTCGATGTTCCAGTGGGCGCGCGCAATCTGCAGCAGGGCTTCCGACATCAGCTTGTCGGGGGCCAAGCTGGTGATGGCGTAGATCACCTCGCGCGAGCAGCGGTCTTTCAGCTCGCGGATACGCTCGATCCTGCAGATCGCAGTGATGCCGGGTCAATTCTCCTCGAGCCGAGCGGGCAGCTTGGCGCGCACTCGAATGCGGCGCGTCTCGATCCGCCCGTGTCCTTTCTCGACGGGTTCGGCGCGTGCCAGACAGGTCGGCTGACGCCACTCGGCGGCGGCCAGCTCCGGCAAATTGAGCATGGGCACGCGTCGTGCTGCATGCGCGCGAGGCGCGAGGTGCGACGCCGGGCAGGTCCAGGCCTGCTTCGTCGATTGGACCGCAAGCCGCCCCCGACACACGGGCGACATCGTCGCCATCGATGGCAAGACGCTGTGTCGGACCGACCGGGAGGGCGGCAAGAACGGCGCCATCCACATGGTCTCGGCATGGTCGGCGCGCCAGGAGTTCGTGCTCGAGCAAACGCGGACGGCGCAGAACCCCAACGAGATGACGGCGATCCCCGATCTGCTCGATCAGATCACGCTCAAGGGTGCCGTCGTGACCATCGACGCGTCCGTGTGGTTCGGCAGACCGCGCCTTCCGGCCGGCTCTCGGAATGAGTATCGGCAGGTCTCGTTCCGGAGAGCGACGACGTCAGCGGGGCAACTGCGCTCGACGCAGGACTGCAGCGTCGAGCCCGTGTCGGTCAACCGGATCATCACGGCGCTTGCGCCACCCGCACAGCAACCATCGGTAAGAAAAATGAAGGCGCAGGACGGAATATCCCCGGTCCGCCCCCGTTATTCCCGTGTTGGAAGCGTCGACAGACCGTCATCGCCCGGCCCGCAAGTGCCGTCGGTTCAGTCGACAAGCGTAAGAAATGGGCGGCCTGGACCGCTGCGAATGGGGAGCCATGGGTCATGGACCTGAGTGAGCTGAGTGCGACGATGATCAAGGGCGCCAAGCGCGCCTTCACGACACGGCGTGTACCCGAAGGTCATATGAAGTGCCTCATTGCCGGTGACGGCCGGCCGCGCCCGGGAGACCTCGTGATGGCGCGCGTCGACGAGATCGGCAGCCATAAGAGGATCGAGTTGCCGAGCGGGCGCAAATCCATGCTGGCGCCCGGCGACATCATCATCGTCGTCTATGGCAACCGCTATGCGCCCGACCAGTTCGAGGCGATCATCGGCGAAGACCTCGGCCCGTGCGAGCTGGTTGCTGCCGGCGGCATCGCCTCGCGCAAGCTGTGCATGCACGACCGTATGCACGAGCCGACCAAGCTCACGCCCCTCGGCCTCATCGGTAATGCGATGGGCGCCCCTCTCAACCTCGACCAGTACGCCATCACGTTCAGCGGCAAGCCGCCCCAGATCACCACCATTTTCGTTGCCGGCACGGCCATGAACGCGGGCAAGACGATGACGTCGGCCTGCCTTGTGCGCGGCTTTACGCGGGCGGGCTTCAAGGTCGCCGGCATCAAGTCGACCGGCACCGGCTCGGGTGGCGACCTCTGGTTCATGTCGGATATGGGCGCCCATTCCGTGCTCGACTTCACCGACGCGGGGCTGGCCAGCACGTATCTCGCACCCGCCGAGACGATCGAGCGTAACGTGATCGGGCTCATCGGCCACGCGGGCGAACTCGGCAACGACATCGCCATCGTCGAGGTCGCCGATGGCCTGCAGCACGACGAGACGGCGACGCTCCTGAAGTCGCCGGCCCTCAGGCATATCTCCAAGGGCATCGTCTTTGCCGCCAACGACGCGCTCGGTGCGCAGGCAGGTGTGCAGATGCTGGCGGACTGGGGCTGGCGCGTGCTG
>JBGSQO010000117.1:0-1967 GCA_041738055.1 Filomicrobium sp. | reverse complement strand
CGTCCGGATCGCCAAGCGGAACGCGCAGCTGGCCGCGCTGAGCACGGCTCCCGCCGAGTTGCCTGGGAGGGACCGATGACGACGATCAGCAGACCAAACCGCCGGGCGTGGCCCGGACGTTCGTGGCTCGGCTTGTGCGCGGTCGGCGCACTGGGCGCCGGAATGGTGGCCATCGGGCCGGCCGCGGCGCAGACCACCCCGGCCAAGCCGAACATCCTCTTCATCATGGGCGACGACATCGGCTGGATGCAGCCCTCGATCTACCATCGCGGCCTGATGGTCGGCGAGACGCCGAACATCGACCGGATCGGCCGCGAAGGTGCCTTGTTCACCGACTACTATGCCGAGCAGAGCTGCACGGCCGGCCGCAACGCCTTCTTCACCGGCATGCACCCGCTGCGCACGGGCATGATCCCACCCCAGCTGCCCGGGAGCCCCTCCTATCTCCGCCCGGGCACACCCGCGATCGCGAAGTTCCTGCACGACCTCGGCTACAACACGGGCGAGTTCGGCAAGAACCATCTGGGCGACCACACCGACGCCCTGCCGACGGCGCACGGCTTTCAGGAGTTCTGGGGCTACCTATACCACCTGGACGCCATGCAGGGCGTGAGCTTCCCCGACATCAACTCGACGCCCACCCAGCAGACCGTCGCTCCGCCCTGCCGGAACACGCCGATACCCGGTCTGGACGAGGTGCCGGGCGCAGTCGATCCGATGACGACGGTCTGCCTGACGCCGCCACGCCCGGTCCTCGCCTGCACTTCGTCCGACGGCACGGCGGCGAACCAGACCTGCAAGGACGAAGGGCCGCTGACCCTCGAGCGCTCCAAGACCGTCGACGAGGAGATCTCGGCCAAGGTCATCGATTTCCTCGACCGCAACGATCCGGAGAAGACCAACAAGCCCTTCTTCGTCTGGTACAATCCGGCCCGCATGCACATCACGACCATGCTGTCCGACAAGTACATGGCCATGGTCGGGCAACCCGGTGGCAAGGACTGGGGTGTCAACGAAGCCGGCATGAAGCAGATGGACGACAACATCGGGCTCGTCCTGAAGAAGCTGGAGGACATGGGGGAGCTCGACAACACGATCGTCTTGTTCACGACCGACAACGGCGCCGAGACGATCACCTTCCCCGACGGTGGCACGACACCCTTCAAGGGCGGCAAGCTGACGACCTGGGAAGGCGGCATGCGGGCGCCCATGCTCGTGCGCTGGCCCGGCCACATCCAGCCCGGCACCGTGAAGACCGATATCTTTGCGTCGCTCGACTGGCTGCCGACCCTTGTCGACATCGCCGGTGGTGACAAGGGCAACGCGCTGAAGGGGCGGATCGAGCAGGGCGCCTATCCCGGCATCGTCAAGACGACCTTGGATGGCGTCAACCAGCGTGACTATCTCGAGAGCACGTCAGCGAGGTCGGCACGCGACACGTTCTTTTACTACTCGGGGCCCCAGCCATCCGCAGTCCGCTACAAGAACTGGAAGATGTACTTCGCGATGGTGTCGGACTCGCCGCAAGGCTTCATTCAGGGCGTGCAGCAATACCACTGGACGCAGGTGGTCAACATCAAGCGGGATCCCTTCGAGACGGCGATCGGCGACCAGCAGAAGACGCTGTTCGGCATGGGCGGCGCGCTCGCCGGGCCGGTGACAGCCTACGTCTATGACTGGAACATGCTGCCGATCGGCCAGGCGCTGTGGCTCAAGGAGCTCGCGAGCTACATCCCCTTCCCGCCGATGCAGGACCCGGCATCGTACAATCTCGAGCAGGTCGTCCAGCAGGTGAAGAACATGCGGACCAGCGGCCACGAGTGACGGCGACTCGCCGAGCCGGAGACGAGGCGAGTGTGGCTATCCCCGACCACCCGCGGGGCGGGCACACTCGCCACCTTCCTGGACGCCGATCGACCTCCAGCCTCCGAGGTGTTGCGGCGGGCTGGGTGAGTGGGCATTAGAGG
>JBGSQO010000473.1:0-3361 GCA_041738055.1 Filomicrobium sp. | reverse complement strand
GAGCTGGTGAACATCCGGCGCGGCACGCACGTCGCAACGACTCGCGCGGCGACGATCAGGTCGCGCGACACGCGGCGTCATGTGACCGCGCGACGGAACCGGCTTGGCTTTCAATCGGACGTATGATCTGTGACGGGTCTTGGAGGGAACTGCGATGGCGACCCTGTCGATGGCGAACCTGATGCGAACCGTCCTCGCTCCGGTGCTCGTCCTCCTGACGATTCTGTCGTCGGCAACCACGGCGTCCGCGGACGGTCTCAAGCCGGGCGACGTCCTCAACAAGGACACCGCAGCCCAGGCCGACGGCCTGATGCCGCCGGAGCTGCTGCAGCACTACAAGGACGGCAAGTTCGAGAACAAGGTCGTCGAGTGGCCCGCCCACGAGTTCCGCTGGGAGACCGGCTTCCAGGAGGCGACGCTCTCCAACAAGGGCAAGTACGATCTCGACGACAAGGGTACGATCATCGACAAGGCGACCAAGGAGCAGCCGCCCTACGTCTACGGCTTCCCCTTTCCCGACGTCGACGCGAACGACCCTCAGGCCGCCGCCAAGATCCTGTGGAACTCGTACTACGGCTACTGGTACCTCGGGAACAGCCGCAACGAGACGCGTCTGGTGTGGGCGAACCCCGACGGCATCGACCGTGAGGCCGGCCAGGACGTCTTCTTCATGTACTACGACGGCCAGTCGGAGCCGTACCGCGTCGAGAACCCGAAGAATCTGCTGATGCAGATGATCGCGACGACGACCTTCCCGACCGACCTCCAGGGTACGACCGCGCTGGCGTGGCGCTACCGCGATCCCGACAAGCGCGACTCCTCGTGGGCGTACGTCCCGACGCTGCGGCGGGTTCGCGCCGTGTCGCCCACCAACCGCTCCGACGGCTTCCTCGGCTCGGACATGTCGCAGGACGACGGCTCGTACTTCGACGGCAAGCCGGAGGACTTCGACTGGAAGCTGGTCGGCGAGGGCGAGGTGCTGGCGCTGATGGACCGCGGCAGTCTGGTCGACCGCGAGAACCACGTCCGCCGTCTACCGGGCGGCGGCTTCGAGTCGACGGACGGATTGTTGCCGCGCTTCGCCTACCAGACGCCCGACTTCAGCGGCCTCGCCTGGCGGCCGCTGGAGAGTCAGTTCGTGCTGATCCGGCGCCCGGTGTGGCTGGTCGAGGGCACGCCGAAGGACAAGTACTACCTGTACGGCAAGGTCGCCCTGCGCTTCGACAAGCAGAGCTGGCGCGGCACGTACAACAGCAAGTACGACTGGCAGGGCCAGATCCTCAACTCGTACCTGCCGACCTACGGGCCATTCTACGACATCGACGGCGAGTGGCGCAGCTATGCCCGCTCCTTCTTCACTATGGCGCAGAACTGGAAGCTCGACCGCGCCACGGTCAGCTACGCCGATCCGAAGAACCCCGTCCAGCAATCGCGCATCGGCTTTCCCGAGGGCTTCTTCAACGTCGACCAGCTGTCGCGGCAGGGGAAATAGCCCTCAACGCAGAGACGCAGAGGCACGGAGCCGCGCGGAGGCTCCCGCGGCTCTCCCTCCGCTCTCGGTGGCTCTGCGACTCTGCGTTGTGTCCGGGCATTTCCGGAACGCGAGTGCCGTTTAGCACTCGGTTCTTGACTGCGCCCACTCGATCGGTGAGTTCGATGCGGAGGAGGAAACACCGATGAGCGATCGCATCGTCTCCGCCGACTCGCACGTCAATCCGCCGAAGGATCTGTGGGTGCGCGACTGTCCGGCGCAGTTCAAGGACCGCGCCCCGCGCGTCGAATCGACCGACATGGGCGATTTCTGGATCGTCGACTCGGAGATCAGCGGTGCCATCGGCCTCGATTCATCCGCCGGCCGCAAGCCGGAGGAGTACAAGCCGCACGGTCTGACCTACAAGGACATGCGCCCCGGCGCCTACGATCCGAAGGCGCGGCTGGCCGACATGGACCTCGACGGCGTCGACGCCGAAGTGCTGTATTTCGGCGGCCCGGTCACCCAGTACGCCGCCGATCCCGCCCTGCGCCTCTACGTCGTACAGCGCTACAACGACTGGATGCTCGAGCTGTCGAAGGCGGCGCCGAGCCGTCTGATCGGACTGGCGCACGTGCCGCTGGTCGACATCGACGAGGCCTGCGCCGAGCTCGAGCGCATCGCCAAGCTGGGGCTCAAGGGCTTCCACTGCGATCCGTTCCCCGACGAGCGCGGCGGCAAGCCGCTGTGGGATCCCGCCTACGAGAAGTTCTGGTCGCTGATCGAGGAGACCGGTCTGCCGCTCAGCTTCCACATCGTCGGCCCGCGCAACGCCAACGTCCGCGCGGTCTTCAGCAACCCGACGCCGGGCATCAAGGAGACCTTCATCGCCATCGCGCCGATCTCGATCTGCGAGGTGGTCTCGACGCTCACCTTCACCGGCATCCTCGAGCGCCACCCCAAGCTGCGCTACGTGCTGGTCGAGTGCGGCATCGGCTGGATCCCCTACTTCCTCGAGCGCATGGACCAGACCTTCAACAAGCACCGCTTCTGGACCAAGTCGGTGATCACCGAGAAGCCGAGTTTCTACTGGTACCGGCAGGGCCACGCGACCTTCATCCAGGACCTGGCCGGCATGGCCGAACGCCACCGCGCCGGCCTGCACAACATCATGTGGTCGACCGACTACCCGCACTCCGACAGCACCTGGCCGAAGTCGCGCGAGGCGCTGGCGGAGCACTTCAAGGACGTACCGGCGGACGAGCGGCAACTGATCGCGGGCGGCAACGCGTCGGCGCTGTACGGGTTGAACTGAGAAAGGCGTGACCTGACCAAAGAAGGGCGTGACCGGTGACCGGCAACTTCTTCGCGAGCCTGGTCACCGGGCTTTGCCCAGCAAGTCGCCCTTGCCCATAAAGTCGGGCGGCTGCCCATAAAAGCGATCTCGCCTTCCAGTGCAGGGACCACAAGGTATTGTGGTGTCTGGCATGCCCAAGTGTGGCTAGGGGCCACAAGATGTTGTGTGTTTGTACTTGACAGCCACGAGGCGCCGGGGGTACACGACGCGCCCAGACGCGAATATGCTTGAAATAAGGCGAACAGAAAGCGAAACCATTAACCCAAAAGGAGCGACCAATGGCGCGGAAGAAGGGCGATGGGGTCCCTGCGGTAAAGGTCTTCGTTTCGTCTGGGTTATTTCGAGATGAGCGTTCGGTTCGACTAGTTCTTGGGGATCGAACCCTCTCTGCGTTGGTCGATAAGACCGATGTTGTCGTCTATGAGCCCGTCGCCGACCATGAGGTTGAGGGTTTCCTCAAGGTCACTGTGATTGAGGTCAAGGGGACGACCGCAGTGGTCGATCTCCCGACTCAGACGTTCACGGAAGGGTCT
>JBGSQO010000438.1:0-5382 GCA_041738055.1 Filomicrobium sp. | reverse complement strand
CGCAGCCGGACTGCGCGGCCGTCATCGGGCAAGTCTACGCGGGCGACGGCGACGTCCGCCTCGTCGAAAGCGCCTGCGGGCCGCGGCCGGGCTCGCTCACCCTGCACATCAATTCCAACAATCCGACCGTCACGACCGCGTCCGCCGAGTTCGTCGCAGCAGCCGATGGCGCGGGCGGCTGGGAAGGCCAGATCTGGGACCGCACGATCGAGGTGCCCGTCACCACGCTCGATGACCTGATCGCCGCCCATGGCGTGCCGGACTTCGTCAAGATCGACGTCGAGGGCTTCGAGGCCGACGTGCTGGCTGGCCTCTCGCGGCCGGTTCCTGCGCTGTCCTTCGAGTTCACGACCATCCAGCGCGAAGTGGCCTACGCCTGCCTCGACCGTCTGGCCGCGCTCGGCCCCTATCGCTTCGACATTGCGCTGGGCGAGAGCCAGGAGATGACGTTCGGACCGGGCGCCGAGCTTGATGCCGCCGCAATGGCGAGCCATATCCGCGCCCTGCCACATGAGGCGAACTCGGGGGATGTGTATGCGGTTCTTCAGACGGGCTAACCGGGTCGGCGTCATTCTCGCGGCCCTTGCGATGGGCATGCCGGCTCTCGCCGCCGACAAACTCGCCGTCAAGGTGGAGAACAGGTCCGAGCCGGTGCTGTGTGCGGAAAAGGACAACGTCACCCTGACGCTGACGCATCCCGCCGTCACGAGCTTCCGGGTCGAGGCCGCGCATCCCTCCTACATCGGCACCCTCGACAAGGACAACTTCGCGCCCGACTGGACGGCCTGCGACTTCGCCGCCGAGGCGCAAGGGCAAAAAGGACCGCAGGAGCCGCCGAAAAAGGTCTCGCTGTACGAGGGTCTCGACCTGTCGGTGACCGGCTTCACCATCCCCTCGTTCTGGCGCAAGCGCTCGGTGCCGATCACTGTCGATGGCAAGACGTTCGACGACATCCACCTCGTGCAAGTATGGGTGCGCCATGCCGAGCGCGCCGAGGAGGTTCTCGTCCTCTACCCGACCGACGGCTACTGGCGCGCCCGTCCGCTGCCGCCCGAGCATCTCGGCTGGTCGGCCTACGGCTCGTCGTTCCTGATCGGCCCGGTCGAGGATGCTGGCCGCCCGGTCGTCAATCTGGCGAGCGTTGCGTTCGATCCCAAGACGCGCGTGTTCGACCTCGCCTTTGCGGGGGCTGGAACCGCCAAGCTGGCCATCACCCGGCTCGATCGCGAGCGGCAAGCACTCGATGTGACCTTCGACAAGCCGATCGCCGGGCCGGCGTTCGCGGCGCTGCGGTCGATGTACATCACCCGCTTCAACAACGACGTCGCCGAGGTGGCGGTACAGGAAGCAGGCGCACCGTCCTGGCGCGAGGAGCCGGTGATGAGCTTCACAGGCGCGGCCAAGGCCCTCCAACTCTGGACCGGCCGCACAGCAGTCTCGCGGCATAACACGAGTTCCCCGGATATGGTGTTCAGTGGGTTTGCCGGGGCGGTGGGTAAATAATACCGACCTGCAGAAGTTGTGACGCACCTCTCGATAGACCGCGCCTCCCGGCCTCCGAGCCGGGATCGGAGGAACGAGTGTCGGAAGGCGCAAACAAAGAAAAATACCGTCCGGCCGATCGGGTCGTGATTGTGCGAGCGGTTAGTCCGGACGGTATGAAGTGCGAGGGGCTAACGCCGCCCCTCGACCCTGCGCAGCCTTAGGCTGTTTTCCTGCAGGATCAATCGCTGAAGGTCTTCACGTCACCACACCAGCTTCGCCATCGCCACGACCGCCGGCGGGGCGTCCGCGTGGAGTAACTCCGACAGCTTCTGCGGACAGATCGCGCCGTCCCGCACCACGTCCTCGCGGTGGATGCCGCCGGCGATGAACAGGGCGTCCACGCCGAAGGTTTGGGCCGCCTTGAGGTCGGTGCGGACGGCATCGCCAATGGCCAACACGCGGGACTTGGCGACCGTCCCCTCGCGGATCGCTTCGGCGCGGGCGTGCGCGGTGGCGTAGGCCGGCAGGTGCGGCTTGCCCGCCCAGTAGACGGGACCGCCCATTGCCTCGTAGAGGTCGGCGATGGCGCCCGCGCAAAGGTAGAGCGTGCCGCCGACGTCGACGACGAGGTCGGGGTTGGCGCAGACGAACGGCAGGTTGCGCGCGCGGGCCTCTTCCAGCAACGGTCGGTAGCTCTCGGCGGTTTCGTTGATGTCGTCGATCAGCCCCGTACAGACGATGGCGTCGGCCGCGGAGAGATCGACGAGCGGGCCGGGCAGGGCTTCAAACAGGGCCGCATCCCGACGGATCGGGCCGATGCCGTGGAAGCTCTCGTAACCCATCTCGTGGACGTGCCGCAGCGCCAGATCGCCCGAGGAGACGATGTCGTCGAACGCGGCCCGCGACAGCCGACGCTCGTCCAGCATGGCGGCAACGCGGTGGCTCGGCACAGGCGCGTTGGATACGAGGATTACGCTGCCCCCGCGCTCGCGGAACCTGCGCAAGGTCTCGTCGGCACCGGGCAGGGCGTCGTGGCCGTCGTGGACGACGCCCCACACGTCGCACAGGAGCAGGTCATAGCGTGCGAGCAGATCGCTGGCAGCGTCCAGGATGGGCGGAGCGTGGCGGCGGGCGGTGGCGGCGGTCAGGACGACGTCCCTTTCTTCAGGATGAGCGACATACCGATCAGGAGGCTCGTGTCGAACTGGATCTCGACGATCTGGGTGGCGTCGCGGACGATGATCTCCATGCGCGCTTTCAGCAGGTCGGAGGCGACTGTCACGCGGTAGCCGCTCGCCGTTACCTCGCCCTCGATCTTGCCGGAGAGATTGTGGACGAGTTCGCTCCACTCTCCCGTGAGCTTGCCGTCCGCGTGCGTCAGGTTCGACACGATCTCGACCTTGCCCGATGGCGTGGCGCAGCGGATCGACTGGATGAGCGCGTCGGGCGTGGCGCCCGGGCGGTAGGTCGCCTTGCACTTGACCGCTTCCTGCTTGCCCTCGCGGAAGCCGAGCCGGCCTTCGCCGCTCCACCAGCCGTGCACGGCGGCGAACGGAGAGGTTGGCACAGCGGCATCCGCAGCCGGTGAAGAGCCAGGGGTGAGCGCCAGCATGACGCCTGCGAGCAGGATCGACGCTGCCGTCGTGGTGGTTCGCATCCGTTCCCTCCTCCGCCCTAGTTAGCTGCCGACGCTACGCGGCAAAGTGAAGACGAAGGGGCTCTCTTTATGGCCAACACTGGGCAAGCCCGCGTTGGACCGCCCCCTCGCCCCCTACCAAGGGCCAAGCCCTTGGAACCATCTCCTGGAGCTTGATGCACGCCGGTTGCCCAGACGCAGGCGAACAGGCTTCGCCTGCGCGGGGCCCGGGGGCGCGCAGCCCCCGCACTTCACTTCGGCCACTTCAGATCTTCTGGTTGAACGCGCCGATCTCGGGCTCGGTTGCCAGTACGCTCTCGATGTCGGCAAAGATCGCCCGCATGTTGGCCTCCGACGTCGGGCTCTCGACGACGATGACCAGCTCCGGCTTGTTGGAGGAGGCGCGCACGAGGCCCCAGGTGCCATCGGCCAGAACGACGCGGATGCCGTTGACGGTGATAAGTTCGCGCACGCTTTGTCCGGCGATCTGGGCGCCGCTCTCGGCCTTGGCCTTGTAGTGGGCCACGATCCGGTCGACGACGCCGTACTTGGTCTCGTCCGCGCACTTCGGGCTCATGGTCGGGGACTGCCACGTCTTGGGCAGCGCGTTCTTGAGGTCCGCCATGGTCTTATCCGGATTGCGGTCGAGCATGTCGCAGACGGCAAGGGCGGCGACGAGGCCGTCGTCGTAGCCACGTCCAAGCGGCGGGTTGAAGAAGAAGTGGCCGGACTTCTCGAAGCCGACGAGTGCCTTGGTCTCGTGGCTGAAGCGCTTGATGTAGGAGTGTCCGGTCTTCCAGTAGGTGGTCGTGGCGCCATTGGCCAGCAACACGGGATCGGTCATGAACAGGCCGGTCGACTTCACGTCGGCGACGAACTTGGCGTTGGGATAGAGGCCCGAAATATCGCGGGCGAGCATCACGCCCACCTTGTCGGCGAAGATCTCGTCGCCCGTATTGTCGACGATGCCGCAGCGGTCGCCGTCGCCATCGAAGCCGAGGCCCACGTCGGCGCCATGCTCGCGCACCGCGTCCGCGATGGCGTGCAGCATCTTCATATCTTCGGGGTTCGGATTGTAGCGCGGGAAGCTGTGGTCGAGCGTGACGTCGAGGGGGACGACCTCGCAGCCGATCGCCTCAAGCACCTGCGGGGCAAACGCACCCGCCGTGCCGTTGCCGCAGGCCGCGATCACCTTGAGCTTGCGCGTGAGCTTGGGCCGGTCCGTCAGCATGGCGATGTAGCGCTCGCCCATGTCGGGGACGAAGATGTAGCGCCCGCCGCCGGCGGCCGAGAACTGGCCGCCGAGCACGATCTCCTTCAATTCGCCCATCTCGTCCGGCCCGAACGTCAGCGGGCGGCCGAGGCCCATCTTGATGCCGGTCCAGCCGTTGTCGTTGTGGGAGGCCGTGACCATGGCCACACCCTCCACGTCGAGGGCGAACTGCGCGTAGTAGGCGATCGGCGACAACGCGAGGCCAATGTCGTGGACCTCGAAGCCGCCGGCCAGGAGGCCCGTCATCAGCGCCTGCTTGACCGAGCCCGAATACCAGCGGAAGTCGTGGCCGACGACGATGCGCTTTGGCACGCCGCGCCGCTCGAACAGGGTGGCCATGCCGAGACCCACCGCGTTGAGCCCCATGAGGTTGATTTCCTCCGGAAACAGCCAGCGCGCGTCGTACTCGCGAAAGCCGGTGGGCTTGACGAGCGGCAGCCGCTCGAAGTCGGCGGTGTTGGGCTTCAGGTCGGCGCGCGGGATCGGCAGCATGGGGCCTCTGGGTTCTTCGAGGGGCAGCGGACATGACGCGAATCGCTGCCGGTGGTGGAACCAGCCCGCGATTCGGGGTTCATCGGCGGACAGCTTAAGCCCAGCCATCATGGCGGCGCGATGACAGGCCGCGCGGGGCCTGTCAAGCGGGGTGTTGTCGGGATGGGTTGCGATGGCGCTCGGAACGAGTGTCGGCCGGAAGGGGCGGTCTGAACTGCGGGGTGGGGGCGGATTTGCCAAGTCTTGGTTTGGCATGGTGGGTAGAAGTTGGGTTAGAGCCCGTCCAAAAGAAGCTTGAGTCTGTGGAATCACTTGTGATTCCGTAGCCCAGGCGAGGTGAGTCGCGGGGAGGGGTTGCGATGTGGACGGCTGAGAACCGACCGAACTACGAGCGCAAGGGGCTGCGTTATCCATCCGATCTGACGGACGAGGAGTGGGCGCTCGTCGAGCCGCTGCTGCCGCCCGAGCGCAAGACCGATCGCCGCGAACTGCTCAA
>JBGSQO010000437.1:0-1828 GCA_041738055.1 Filomicrobium sp. | reverse complement strand
GCGTCAGGCTTTCCTTTTCCATGCTGAGATTGCCGGACGGGTCGGCGCTCGTCGCGCGGATAAGCGCGACGTCGATCGGCGTCGCCGTGTAGAACAGCCACTCCTCGCCATCGATGTCGACGTGCTTGACGATGTCCTCGGTGGGGATGTCGTTGACCTTGCCGCCGCCGAGACGGGGGTCGACGTAGGTGTGCAGCCCCACCTTGGAGAACAGGCCAGGCTGACCCGATGCGCAGGTGCGGTAAAGTTTGGAGATGACGCCCTGAGGCAGGTTGTAGCTCTGGATCTTGTTGTCCTGCGCCGCCTGCGCAACCTTCGGCATGCGCCCGAAGTTGGCGGCGATCACGCGCGATAGGAGGCCCGGATGGTGGAGCCGTCCCGTGCCCAAGCCTTTGCTGTCGCCGGCGCCCGCGCACATGATCAGCGTCAGCGCCTTTGGGGCGCCCGTACCGACGAACCGCCGCTCCAGCGCCGCATGCAGCGATTCCGGGATGCAACTCTGCACGAAGCCCGTCGTGGTGACCACGTCGTTGT
This sequence comes from Filomicrobium sp., assembly GCA_041738055.1. Lineage (GTDB taxonomy): Bacteria > Pseudomonadota > Alphaproteobacteria > Rhizobiales > Hyphomicrobiaceae > Filomicrobium. The sequence goes on along the minus strand of JBGSQO010000437.1, from coordinate 1,294 downwards.
CGCTGATGAGCGCGATGGCCTCGTCGGCCGAAATCACCTTGTTTTTTAGCATCCGCGTTTCCCCAGAACCAAGCCGCCCTGTTGCCGGGTTCATGTCCCGCGGGTTCGGCCGAACAGTCATAGCGCGCCGCCGTCCGCCGCGTCCAACGCCAACGGGGGGAGCGGACCGTGCCTCCGACCGATCGAACTTCCGGTCACGGCGTCTGCGGGGTGGGTTGGGTTGGCGGTGGAGGCAGTCCAAGGCGAACGGGTCTTGGATCATAACAGGGAAATTTCCCCGATTTAGGGCTGGAACTTGGCGCGAAAATCGCAAAATATATAGGTGTTACGGTTGCTTAGTGGCCAAATGGTCAGCGAAAATAACAGGGAATTCTGCGGAGTGAACAGGGAGCCGTGCGGCCATATCAGGGCGTCGTCCAGGCATCACAGGGACTTCCGCGGCCGGTTCCGCCCGTAACGGGATGTAGCAGGTGACCGACCTTGAGTTTTCGTAGTCGTTCGGGTGTACAAGTTGTTGTCGACGCTCCTCTTGACTGCTCCCGGCGGTGGGGTCCTTAGCGGGGCTCGCTCGAGCGCTGAAGGACCGTCTCACGAAACGAACCGTGAGCCCGAGGAACCCATAAGTCCATTGGCAGGGTGAAGGGCAACAGCCGGAACCCTCGACCGGGACTAGCGACGGACCGATGGCGACACCCTCAACCTTCCGAGGTGTCGCGCGTTCGTGTCCGGATCCCCGCCGACAGTCGTCGCGATGCCTCGCCCTTTGCGAGTGATCGACCATGACGACATTGAAGATCGAGCATCGCCCGCCCGGCGAACTCAAGCCCTACGCCCGCAACGCGCGCCCCCACAGCCGCAAGCAGATCACCCAGATCGCCGCCAGCATCAAGGCCTTCGGGTTCAACAACCCGGTCTTGATCGACAAGACCGGCAGCATTATCGCCGGGCACGCGCTCCGATCGTTGCGTGTCCTCTACGCGGAACGTGAATCGGCAGCGCTAATCCAATATGCGTCGAGGCGGCAAAGTCCCTCGGCCTCGAGACGGTGCCGGTGATCCGGCTCGAGCACCTCAGAGCCCGTCCAAAAGAAGCTTGAGTCTGTGGAATCACTTGTGATTCCGTAGCCCAGGCGAGGTGAGTCGCGGGGAGGGGCTGCGATGTGGACGGCTGAGAACCGACCGAACTACGAGCGCAAGGGGCTGCGTTATCCATCCGATCTGACGGACGAGGAGTGGGCGCTCGTCGAGCCGCTGCTGCCGCCCGAGCGCAAGACCGATCGCCGCGAACTGCTCAA
>JBGSQO010000429.1:0-2525 GCA_041738055.1 Filomicrobium sp. | reverse complement strand
CCTGTCGCGGGCGGCGGGCGACGCCGAGGCGGCGGCCCGGTACACGACGGCCTTGACGGGCAAACAGGGCGGTCTCGATGTTGGCCAGGAACAGCTTGGCGGCCCCCGTCCAGCCGTACTCCAGGGCCTTGGCGCGGATCGCCGTCCGATCGAGGGTCAGGGCTTGTCGGGCGGCCGTGGTCAGATCCTCCGACAGGATGCCCGTCTTGCCGTCGTCGACGAGGTCGAGTGGGCCGGTCACGGGGAAGGCTGCGACCGGCAATCCGGACGCCATGGCCTCCAGGATCACGATGCCGAACGTCTCGGTCCGGCTCGGCATGACGAACACGTCGGCGGAAGCGTAGCAGGCGGCCAGATCCTCGCCGACGCGCTTGCCGGTGAAGATCACGTCGGGGTAGCGCGCCGACAGCTCGTCCAGCTGCGGGCCGGCGCCGACCACGACCTTGCGGCCGGGCAGGTCGGCATTGAGGAACGCCCCGATATTCTTCTCGATGGCGACGCGGCCGACATAGAGGAACACGGGCTCATCCCCGAACAGGCGCGCCTGCCGAGGGTGGAACAGATCGGTATCGACACCGCGCGTCCACGGCATGATGCGCTCGAAACCGCGGCCCTCCAGTTCGGTGGCCAGCGACGGGGTCGCCACCATCATGCCGGCGCCCGCATTGTGGAATCCGCGCAGCACCGACCAGACCCAGCTCTCCGGCAGATAGAACCGGCTGGAGACATAGTCGGGAAAGCGTGTGTGGAAGCTGGTCGTGAACGGGATGCGGTGGCGCCGGCAGTGGGCACGCGTCATCCAGCCGAGCGGGCCTTCGGTGGCGATGTGCACAGCGTCCGGCTTCAGCTCTTCGATGCGGCGGTAGATGTAGCCGTATCCGGGCAGTGACAGGCGGATTTCCGGGTAGGTCGGGCAGGGGATGGTCTGGAACTCGGAGGGTGTCAGGAACACGATCTCCGCCCCCAGAGTGGCTGCCTCCTCCGACAGCCTCTCATAGGTGCGAACCACGCCGTTGATCTGTGGTCGCCAAGCATCCGTGGCGACGAGAATGCGCATCAAGCCGCCTCTAGTTTCACCTGTTCTGCGTTGACCCGCTCGTCGGCCTGTTGGCGCGCCTTGACGACGTCGAGCCAGCGGACGAGTTCGAACCGGCCGTCGTGGTGCTCGAGGACTGCCGTGCAGCTCTCGACCCAGTCGCCGGTGTTGACGTAGTGGATACCATTCGTCTCGCGCGAGGCGGCATAGTGGATATGTCCACAGATCACGCCAGAAGCGTTGCGGCGCTTGGCCTCGGTCGACAGCTTCTCCTCAAACTCGCCGATGAAGTTGACGGCGCCCTTGACGCGCATCTTGAGGTAGGCCGACAGCGACCAGTAGCCGAGCCCGAAGCGGCGGCGCACGAAGTTGACCGGATAGTTCGACCACAGCGCCAGCTGGTAGCCGCGATCGCCGAGGAACGCGAGCCACTTGGCATAGCGGACGACGACGTCGAACTCGTCGCCGTGCATGACGACGTAGCGGCGGCCGTCGGCTGTCGTGTGCTCGGCCTGCAACTCGATCTCGATGCCGCCGAAGCGCTGGCCGGCGTAGGCACGCAGGCCATCGTCGTGATTGCCGGGGATGAAGACGACCCGCGTGCCCTTGCGGACCTTGCGCAGGATCTTTTGCAGAACGTCGTTGTGACTCTGCGGCCAGATGGCGCCGCGCTTGATGCGCCAGAAGTCGACGATGTCGCCGACGAGGTAGATCGTTTCGGCGTCATGCTCGCGCAGGAAGTCGACCAGCATCTCGGCCTGACAGGCGCGGGTGCCCAGATGCACGTCGGAAATGAACAGTGTGCGGTAGTGCGGCTTCATCCCTCACCTCTCGGCCAGCCGGTCAATTCTGGTAAACTTCCCGGCACCCTGACGGGATTCAAGTTGCAAGAGTGTGACAGTTTTCCGAATGAGCCGCCTCGTCCTACACAGCCAGCCAACCGCGCACGCCGAGCCCCGCGCCTACAGGAGCCGAGACCCGCATCACGGACAATATTGGCGGAAGGCGGCTGCGAAGTCCATACCGAGCATGTCAGGTGGCAAGGAGGCGATTGCCAGGGCCGCGCTCAATAGACGCGGAAGGGGAAGTAGCGGGTGACGAGTTCCACGAAGCGGCCACTGGCGCGGACTTGCCGCAGGGCCTGATTGAGGTCGGCGCGCAGCAGACTGTCGGTCTTGGAAACGGCAATAGCGATCCCATCACCGAAGTAGCGCGGCTCATGGAACGGACCGCCTTTGAACTCGCAGCACTGCACGCTCGACGTCCCGTTGAGCCAGAACGACAGGCTGATGCCGTCGTCGAACACCACGTCCACCTCGCCGGCCTTGAGCGCCTCGCGCGCAGCATCGGCGTCGTCGAACACCAGGATGCGGCTGCCACGGAAGAACTGCTTGACGAAGGCGGCGTGCGTGGTGTTGTCGGCCACCCCGATGCGCTTGCCGTCGAGGTCTTCCGGCGTCGGCTCCAGGTTGCCGGCGGCGCGGCGGCC
>JBGSQO010000405.1:0-3600 GCA_041738055.1 Filomicrobium sp. | reverse complement strand
GAAACGGCAGCAATCGGCAAGCCCACCCGGACCGCAGCGGCAACGCCGGCACCCGCGGTGAGCCCCGACCGCTGCACCGAGGACCTGCGCCGCATCTCGACCTCGGGCACCATCCGGTTCGATCTGGCCAGCGCCGAACTCACCCCCGACAGCACATCGACGCTGAACGAACTCGCGTCCGTGATGCGTGGCTGCTCGGGCGTCAGGATCCGCATCGACGGCCACACCGACAGCCTGGGCAAGTATCGGGTCAATCAGGCCCTCTCGGAAGCCCGCGCCAAGGTCGTCGCAAACTACATGGCAAAGGCCGGCATCGACGCCACGATCTTGCGCACCAAGGGCTTCGGCGAGGCCAAGCCGATCGCCGGCAACGATACGCCGGAGAACCGCGCCAAGAACCGCCGCATCGAGTTCACGGTCCTGACCCGCTGAACTAGCCAACTCGCGCGCGGCGGCCGGCTCTCGGCAGTGCGGATGCGAAGTGGGCATCCGAAGCACGGCAAAATGAGTGTCGCCGCGCGCAATCAACGACTCGTCGGAAGGCGCAATCAAAGGGCAGTCGGAAGCCACTCGCGTCCCCTCTCCCCATTGCCCTGCACTTGCAATGGGGAGAGGGGGAAGACCGCGCCTTCCGGCCCGCTCGCGCGCGGCGGCCGGCGCTCGGAACGAGTGTCGCCGCGCGCAATCAAAAATGGGCCCGACACGCGAGTGTCGGGCCCTTTCGCATTAAAACGTCAGCGATCGCCATGGAGTGGGAAGACGTCCCGCCCGCTTCAGCCCGCCTTGTTGGCCTCTTCGGCAGCAGCGACCTCGCCCGCGGTGGCTTCCGAGATCAGCTTGCGGGCCTGCCCGATCCAATCGTCCTTCTGGATCTTGCCGTCGAGCTTCAGGAAATCCTCGACGTTGGCGATGTCGTCGTCGGAGAAGTTGGCGATCTGCTCGAACTTGACGCAGTTGAGCTGCTTCAGGCGGGCGGCGAGATCGGTATCGATGCCGCTGATCTGCATCAGGTCGTCAGGCGTGCCCTTCTGCTTCTTGAAGCCCTTCCAGGCCGCGTTCAGGCGGCGGGCACGCGCATCCGTACGCTCAGCGATACGGGCCGAACGACCGCGGCGGTCACGCAGGTAATACAGCTTGGCACGGCGGACGCGACCACGGCGCACGACCTCGATCTCGGTGATGAACGGCGAGTAGATCGGGAACACGCGCTCCACGCCCTCGCCATAGGAGATCTTGCGGACGGTGAAGCTCTCGTTGATGCCACCGCCGTCGCGGGCGATGACGACGCCCTCATAGCCCTGCAGGCGCTCGTTCTTGCCTTCCAGCACGCGGACAGTGACCTTGACCGTATCGCCCGGACCGAACTCCGGGATACCGCGCTTGGCCGAGATGGCCTTCATCTGCTCTTGCTCGAGCTGCTGAATGATGTTCATTGTTGGTTGATCCTTGTTTGCATCATAGCAGAGGAGCGACGCCGCCGGTCCCGCGAGGGGACGGGCGCCGCTCATGCGGCCCATTTCGGGAAGTTTGAGCGGCTCGCATACCCCAAAATACAGCCGTTGTCGATGCCCGTGACGCCGGCCGCGGGTGAAGCTGGTGCGCGTGGGCCATCAGCACGCGAGGGCCCGACCAACAGCGCCGCGACGGCCCAACAGGCACGAAAATCAAAGCGTGTCGCGACCCGATCCTATAGGGTCGTCGAGGGGCCCCCTCGAAATGACAGTGAGATCACCGTGCAGTTTCGCATAGGCTATGAGTTCCGCTATCGCTTTCCCCAGCCAACTCCGTGCCTTCTGGCGCTCAGCGTCCATCACACGCGGGTCAGCGACCTAGCCAATCCGGATTTCACCCAGACCGCGCCTTCGGTCCCGATGTCCGGCTACCGCGACGGCTATGGCAACTGGTGCGCCCGCATTGTCGCCCCGGCCGGCACCGTCCGCATCTTTTCCGACGCCGTGATCCGCGACAGCGGGGAGCCCGATCCCGTGGCCCCTGGAGCCGGACAAGTCCCGGTCGAGTATCTGCCCGACAATGCCATCGTGTTCCTGCTGGCCAGCCGCTTCTGCGAGAGCGACAAGCTGCTGGACCTGAGCTGGCAGCTGTTCGGCAAGGCCAAGCCCGGTTGGGCCCGCGTGCAGGCGATTTGCGACTTCGTCCACGATCGGATCAGGTTCGACTACGAAGCAGCCCGCCCGACCCGCACGGCCGCGGAGGCCTACCAGGAAGGCACCGGCGTATGTCGCGACTACGCCCACCTTGCGGTCGCGTTCTGTCGCGCGCTCAACATCCCGGCTCGCTACTGCACCGGGTATCTGAGTGACGCGGGCACGCCGAAACCCTACCCGCCGGGCGATTTCGCCGCGTGGTTCGAGGCATTCCTCGACGGCCGCTGGTACACCTTCGACCCCCGCAACAACACCCCGCGCATCGGCCGATTTCTGATGGCGCGAGGCCGCGACGCCGCCGACGTTGCCATGGTGACGACCTTCGGACCCAACACCCTGGAGTCGTTCCGCGTCTGGACAGATGAGCTGCCGCCGGGGCAGTAGGCGGGTTTTGCTAGGTCCAGACGCTTGCCAGAGGCCCAGCCACTGACTGTCAGTCGCGCACCCCAACCCGACCTTGCACCCCCCGCGCAAGCCCCTATAGTGCGCCGCCGAACCTGACCCCGGAGGCGCACGACCATCATGACAACGGCCCGCTACGACGTGATCGGCATCGGCAACGCCATCGTCGACATCATCGCCCGCTGCGACGACGCCTTCCTCGCCCGCCACGACGCCCCCAAGGGCCACATGCGCCTCGTCGACGCCGATACGATCGTGAGGCTTTACAAGGACATGGGCCCCGCGGTCGAGATTTCTGGCGGCTCGGCGGCCAACACCTTGACGGGTGTGGCCTCCTTCGGCGGTCGGGCTGCCTTCATCGGCAAGGTCGCCGACGACGAGTTCGGCCGCATCTTCGCCCACGACATCAAGGCTGCCGGCGTGGCCTTCGAGACCAAGGCCGTCGCGGGCAAGGCCCCGACGTCGCGCTCGCTGATCCTGGTCACGCCCGACGGCGAGCGGACCATGAACACTTTCCTTGGCATCTCGACCGAACTCGACCACGGCGAGGTCGATCCCGTCATGATCGCCGCCTCCGAGATCGTCTACCTGGAGGGCTACCTGTTCGACCAGCCGCACGCCAAGCACGCCTTCTGGCAGGCCGTCGCCATCGCCAAGGAGAACGGCCGGCAGGTCGCGCTGTCGCTGTCGGACGGCTTCTGTGTCGACCGCCACCGCGACGAGTTCCGCAAGCTGGTCAAGGACGGCGTCGACATCCTGCTGGCCAACGAGAGCGAGATCACCTCGCTGTACCAGACGGCGGACTTCGAGGAGGCCGCCCGTCAGGTGCGCGCCGAGACGCGGCTGGCAGCCCTCACTCGCAGCGCCAAGGGCTCGGTGGTGCTGGCCGACGGCCAGCGCATCGAGATCGCCGTCGATCCCGTCGCCGAGGTGGTGGACACGACCGGCGCCGGCGATCTCTATGCGGCGGGCTTCCTCTACGGCGTGGCAACCGGCAAGGATCTGGCGACCGCCGGCCGCCTCGGCTCCATCG
>JBGSQO010000390.1:0-2385 GCA_041738055.1 Filomicrobium sp. | reverse complement strand
CGTCGCGTCGGGCGGTTCCGCTGCGGGCTCGCTCAAAGACACAGCCGCTGCAGGAGTCGAGGGCGGGGCCGTTTCAACGGCACCCCGGTTTTCGTCGGGGACCTCGATGTCCGAAAGCTCGCCCTGCGGCTCAACCGGTGGGTGCTCGGCGGGCAGGGGATCAGGAGACGCCGGATCGGCATCGGCGATTTCGGCAATCACCGCGCCCTCGATCAGACCGCGAGCACCCTCATCCACGCGAAGGCGCGCTACACGCCCCCCGTCGGCCGCCTCGATCAGGAACACGGCCTCGTCGCCGCAATCGAACTCGGCGATGACGTCGCCGGCCACGATCTCGTCACCGGCAGCCACGAGCCATTTGACGATCCGTGCGGCCTCGGCGCCGTCGGGCAACTGAGGCATGAGGATCAATGTGGGCATGAGGGTGGTCCGCGCCGTTGAGGTGGCATCGTTAAAGCAGCCCAGGCGGGGGCTGTCATCAGACTTGGAACCTCGGCCACGGGACGGGCAGGTCAGCGCACCACGACGATGCGGTCACCAGGGCGCGCATAACCCAGGACATCGCGAGCGATTTCTTCGACGAGATCAGGGTGGGGGGGCTCGGTGGCGAGCAGGCCGACATCGGCGGCAAGCGACGACCGCACAGCCTCGAGGCTCCTGATCTCGAACTCGACGAGAGTGGAGCGGTCGATCAGTCTGGATCGAGCCTCGAGGCCGTGTCGGCCATGCAGCGCATGATGGGCGAAGTAGGCGGAAGAGGCGATACAGACAAGCACAACTGCAGTCTGCCGGAGCCTCGAGCGCTGCTTCATGGGTAGGGGACGCAACACGTGTTCGAACTCGCCTGACGCTCGACATGAAGTGGAAAGTCGGAACACGCAACGAATAACCCGCCGCTGGTTAAAGCCAGGTTTACGGCTGGGCGATTTTCGGGCAGGCGCGGCCGGATCGCCGCATGCGGACGACCCGGCCAAAGGTATAAGCGCCGTTAGGCCCCGGCGCGACCGCGCAGGATGGAGCGGCCGGCATAGCGGGCCACGGCCCCCAGTTCGCCCTCGATGCGGATCAGCTGGTTGTACTTGGCCAACCGGTCCGAGCGCGACAGCGAGCCGGTCTTGATCTGCCCGCAGTTGGTGGCGACCGCCAGATCGGCAATCGTGGTGTCCTCGGTCTCGCCGGAGCGATGCGACATCACCGCCGTGTAGCCGGCGCGCTGGGCCATGTTGACGGCATCCAGCGTTTCCGACAGCGAGCCGATCTGGTTGACCTTGACCAGGATCGAGTTGGCGATGCCCTGCTCGATGCCCTGGGACAGGCGGCGCGTGTTGGTGACGAACAGATCATCGCCGACCAGCTGGCAGCGCTTGCCGATGAGGTCGGTCAGTGTCTTCCAGCCGGCCCAGTCGTCCTCGGCCATCCCGTCCTCGATCGAGATGATCGGATAGCGGGCAACGAGGTCGGCGAGGTAGTCGGCCATGGCGCCGGGTTCGAGCGTCTTGCCCTCGCCCTCAAGGTGATACTTGCCGTCCTTGAAGTACTCGGTCGAAGCGCAGTCGAGCGCCAGCATGATGTCCTCGCCGGGCTTGTAACCGGCCTTCTCGATGGAGGTCATGATGAACGAAAGCGCCTCGTCGGCCGACTTCAGGTTGGGGGCAAAGCCGCCCTCGTCGCCGACGTTGGTGTTGTGGCCGGCGTCCTTCAGACCTTTCTTCAGGGCGTGGAACACCTCGGCGCCCATGCGGATGGCATCGGCGCAGCTCTCGGCATTGACCGGCATCACCATGAATTCCTGGATGTCGATCGGGTTGTCGGCGTGCGCGCCGCCGTTGATGATGTTCATCATCGGAACGGGCAGGACGTGGGCGCTGGCGCCACCAATATAGCGATAGAGCTGGAGACCGGTCGTGGCCGCTGCCGCTTTGGCAGCCGCCATGGACACGCCGAGGATTGCGTTGGCGCCGAGCCGGCCCTTGTTCTCTGTCCCGTCGAGCGCGATCAGCGCCTCGTCGAGCCCGCGCTGGTCTTCCGCGTCCATGCCGACGAGCGCATCGAAGATTTCCCCGTTGACGGCATCGACCGCCTTCAGCACGCCCTTGCCCTGATAGCGGGCCTTGTCGCCGTCGCGCAGCTCGATCGCCTCGCGCGAGCCGGTCGATGCGCCGGATGGCACCGAAGCCCGGCCCATGGCTCCGCTGTCCAGGACAACGTCAGCCTCGACGGTCGGGTTGCCCCGGCTGTCCAAGACCTCGCGCCCATGGATCGATACGATCTCATGCTCACCCATGACTTCCCCCCGTTTCCCTGGCGACCGCTACAGTGCAACCGGTGGCTTGCTCTTGGCCAGTAGGTCGAACCGCCGCAGATCAGTCAGCAGCTCCTCCATCC
>JBGSQO010000369.1:0-2980 GCA_041738055.1 Filomicrobium sp. | reverse complement strand
TGCGTGTCGCTGGCTACCTGAAGGAGTTGCCGGCGGAAGGTTTCGCCATGCCGCTGCCCGAGCGCAGTCCTGGCAAGCTCCAGCGCATTGCCGCAGTCGCCACAGCCGAAGCGGCTGACGCGACTGGGGCTGGCGAGCCGGCCTATCCGACGCCGAAGACCGAGCGGAGCGCAGAACCGGAAGCCGTGGAGGAGGTGTCGCCAGCCGTGACCAAGGAGCCCGCACCCGCCAGCCGCAAGGGGCGGTCGACGACAGCCAAGGCAACCCCTGCTGACTCGACTGCGACGCGTCGGGTGGTCCCAGCGGTCAAATCCGTGCCGCCTGTGCGCCAGGCCACGAGGTCGGTTCGCCGCAAGACGGCTCAGGTTCGCCACAGGGGGCCTGGAGCGCGGCGACCGGTCGGTATCCTGCATTCCTGCAGCTTCTTTGGCTGCACACGGACGCTGGTTTATCGTCATCCGCGGTCCTTCCGGCAGTTCCAGGCCCACCGCAACCGCGTGATCGCCAATGCCATCCGCCGCAATCGTGCCCGCATGGGACTGATCTTTTGAGATCCGTGTCTGGGCAACAGCCGTGCCCCAAACTCCAGGAGATGGTTCTAAGGCCTTGGGTAGGGGGTCGAGGGGGCAAGGCCCCTTCGTCTTCACTTGCCCCTGCCTCTCCAATGACTTTGCCCATAATCTGAGCGCGCATGTTCAGAGGGTTGCGGCGGGTGTCGGCGCGTCTGGCCGGAACCCCTCGAAGATGGGCGCATCGGCATAGGCCAGAGCGTGGGCGAGGTCGGCTTTGCTGCGAACCGTCCAGGCGAATACGGGGACCCCCTGATCGCGCACGTGTCGGACGGGCTCGGACGGCAGTGCCCGGTGATCGTAGGCGATGAGGTCGATTCCGAGCCGGTCGGCATCCTCGAGGCGGGTGATCCGCTCCGCACGCTCCCGACCGATCGCTGCGACGGTCGGCGCATGCGCGGCAAGGTCGCCGGAGACGAGCCCGCGCGGCGTGGCTGGCGTCAACTCGGCCAAGGCAGCCAGGATCGCCGGGTCGAACGACATCACGGCAAGCGGACCGGCGTAATGCGAGAGCGCTGACGCGATGGCCGAGAGAAAAGCAGGATCTGGTTCAGTCCAGTCGCTCTTGATCTCGACCAGCAGGGGGACACGGCCCGCCACGAGCGCGAGAACCTCCGCGAGCGTCAGCACCCGTGTGCCACCGACGGGATAGGCGAGGGTGGCGAGATCGGCCGGCGTCAGGTCGCGCGTCAGGCCCGGCCGGCCGAGCAGCCGATCGGTCATTGCATCGTGAAACACGATGGGCAAACCGCCGGCTGCCGCCTGGACGTCGCACTCGATGCCGTAGCCGAGGGCAATCGCAGCCTCGAACGCGGGACGCGAGTTTTCGAGGAGCCCCGCGTCGGCGTCATGCAGGCCCCTGTGCGCGATGGGGCGGCAAAAGGTCGTGCGGTCGAACATGAACCTGCTTCCCCAGCCTCGAACATTGTTGCTCCATGGAGGCTCTGCCTCCAAACCTCCGCCTAAGGCCTTTGGAAACCCGGACTTTAAAAGTACCAGGATGGGTCCAGGGACGAGGCCCTGGAGGGCGTGATCGAGGGGCGGACAGCCCCTCGAATGCCAAGGACTGCAGCGAATACGTATGCGACTGGGTCATCAGGCAACTCTCATGTTTACGCTTCCGTTTGTAGTCGTGCTCGGCGCCTACGTCTTGCGGGCCTTCATGCGACGGCTCGAATAGCCCTGTCGGCCCAGCTTATAGGGCAGCCACGCGCGCGGCGGCCGGCGCTCGGAACAAGTGTCGCCGCGCGCAAGCCAGGACTCCTCGCCGCGCGCAGCGATAAGGCCGCAGCACGCATTTGACGCGGATCAGATTGGCCGCCGCCGCGCTAGGCTATCCACGATGAGAATCGGCTCGTTTCGGGCCTGAACGTCGCGAGGATGGCGGCATGGATAGCTTTCTACTGGCTGCGGGCGAGGCGCTCGGCGAGGACACCGTGGTTGCCATCGGCGGCCTGCTGATTGGTGCTTTGTTCGGCGCGTCGGCCCAACGCTCCCGGTTCTGCCTGCGGGCCGCCGCGATCGAGTTCGCGCGCGCCGACTTCGGCCAGAAGCTCGCCGTCTGGCTGCTCGCGTTCTCGGCCGCCGTCGTGCTGACGCAGATCCTGATCGTTTCCGGTGTGCTGGGGTCCTCCGAAATCCGCCAGTTGACAAGGCCGGCGAGCCTTTCGGGCGCCATCATCGGCGGGGCCATGTTCGGCATCGGCATGGTGCTGGCCCGCGGCTGCTCCTCGCGCATGCTGATCCTGGCTGGTCAGGGCAACCTGCGGGCGCTGCTCAACGGGCTCATCTTCGCGGTGACAGCTCAGGCGGCGTTGCGCGGCATCCTGTCGCCAGCGCGTGAGGAACTTGCCTCGCTGTGGCTATTCGAGCCCTCCGACATCGACCTGTTGCAAGTGGCCGGCGTCGGCCCCACCGGCGGCGTGGTCATCGGCCTCATTTGGTTCGGCGCCGCCATCTACTTCGGCCGCCTGTGCTTCTGGCGCAACTGCAAGCTAGGCGTGACGGGCTGGGTCGGGGGGCTGCTGGCCGGCGTCGCGGTGGCGGCGGCCTGGGGCTTCACCGCCATGCTCGACGGCCTCTACTTCATGCCCGTCAAGATCGAGAGCCTGACGTTCACGGGGCCGTCCGCCAACACTTTGATGCTGTTCCTGTCGCCGCCGGGTGGTCCGCTGCGCTTCGACGTGGCGCTCGTGCCCGGCGTGTTCATCGGCTCTTTCTTAGCGGCCGCCTGGGCGCGGGAACTGAAACTCGAGGGCTTCCAGGGCGCGCTCGGTATGCGCCGCTACCTGCTCGGCGCGGCCATGATGGGCTTCGGCGGCATGCTGGCAGGCGGATGCGCCGTCGGCAGCCTGACCAACGCCTCGGTGTTCGCGCTGACCGGCTGGGTGACGCTGCTGTCGATCTTCGGC
>JBGSQO010000314.1:0-4254 GCA_041738055.1 Filomicrobium sp. | reverse complement strand
AGCGCGCCCTTGGTGCTGGCGGCCAGCGTGATCGCAGCTGCTGTGCTCGAAGGTGTTGCAGGGCTGGCGGCCTCGGCGGCGGCGGGAGCGGCCTATCTCGCGTTCGTGCTCGTCGGGCTCGCCATCATCCACTTCATCAGTCGCGGCCGGCCGATGCGCGGCATCCTGCTGGGTGCGGTGTACGCCGGTCTCGTCGTGTTCAATACCGGCTTCACCATGATCCTGGCGATCATGGGACTGACCGAACCGTTCTCGCCGCTGCGGCGGTGGCGGCCTCCGGGACCGGGCGGCCCGACCAGCGCCCCCAAGGGACCGCCGTCGAGCCAGGTCTGACCGGCACGCAAACCCAATTCGAACCTCTCCACATCCGTAAATCCCAAATCACCAAACCAAGACCAAGAAGGACGATCCACCATGCAAGTCATCCTGCTCCAGCGCATCGGCAAGCTCGGCCAGATGGGCGACGTCGTCACCGTCAAGGACGGCTACGCCCGTAACTTCCTGCTGCCGCAGAAGAAGGCGATGCGCGCGACCAAGGACAACCTCGCCGTGTTCCAGACCCGTCGCGTCGAACTCGAGGCGATCAACCTCGAGCACAAGAAGGAGGCCGAGGCGGTCGCCGAAAAGCTCACCGGCAAGACATTTGTCGCCATCCGTCAGGCCGGCGATACCGGCCAGCTCTACGGCTCGGTTTCGACCCGCGATATCGCCGTCGTGGTCACCGAGGGCGGCTTTGTCATCGACAAGCGCCAGGTCGAACTTCTGAAGCCGATCAAGGAACTCGGTCTCCATGAAGTCCGCATCACCCTGCACCCCGAGGTGCACGTCCCGGTCTCGATCAACATCGCCCGTACTCAGGACGAGGCCGACCGTCAGGCCCGCGGTGAAGACGTCACGGTCATCAAGGACGAGGCTCTCGACATCGAGACCTATGATCCAGATGCCGACGAGGGCGGCTACGAGCGCGACGACGAGGCCGCCAACGAAGCCCCCGGCACAGGCGAGCAGCCGCTCTGATAGACGAGGGGGCTTCTCTTGTTGGCCAACACTGGGCAAGCCCGTGTTGGACCGCCCCCTCGCCCCCCACAAGGGTCTAGACCCTTGACCCATCACGGGGATTTTGGGGCACACCCGTCGCCCAATCGAAGGCAAACAGGCTTTGCCTGCGCGGGGTCCGGGGGCGCGCAGCCCCCGCACTTCACTTGCGCGGTAGAGGCACGCGGGCCAGCCTGTTGATAGCTTGGATAAGCTCCGGTTGACGGCCACCGCAGTGCCGATTCGCAGGCGACGACTCGGGGCCTCGGCGGCTATCAGCAGGGCATGAACCAAGCAGCCCTCCTCTCGACCGACAAGCTCCGCGCCGCCGCCAGCAGCGACGAGCCCGCCCACTTCCGGCAGCCGCCGCACAACATCGAGGCCGAGCAGGCTCTGCTCGGCGCCGTTCTGATCAACAACGAGTCGCTCGACCGGGTGTCGGGCTTCCTCGAGCCGACTCATTTTTACGATCCCCTCCACGGGCAGATCTACGAGACGGCCTCCAAGCTGATCCAGGCCGGCAAGACGGCCACGCCGATCACGATGCGGACGTTCTTTGAGAACGCCGAGCCGATCGATGCCGATCTGACGGTCCCGCAGTATCTGGGCCGGCTGGCGGCCTCCGCCGTCACTATCATCAACGTCCACGACTACGGCCAGACGATCTATGATCTCGCGATCCGCCGGAACCTCATCACGGTCGGCGAGGACCTCGTCAACGCCGCCTACGACAGCCCCGTCGACCTGCCGCCGTCCAAGCAGATCGAAGAGGCCGAGGGCCGGCTCTATGCGCTGGCCGAGCGCGGCAAGTACGGGTCGGGCTTTCAGTCGTTCCCCTCGGCGTTGGCGCAAGCCGTCGACATGGCCAACAACGCCCGGATGCGTGGCGACAAGCTGTCGGGTCTGCCGTCGGGCCTGATCGACCTCGACAACATGATGGGCGGCTTGCAGCCCTCCGACCTCATCGTGCTCGCCGGCCGCCCGTCGATGGGCAAGACGGCGCTCGCCACCAATATCGCAACCAACGTGGCCAGTGCCGCCCGTCTCGCCCGCTTCCAGCATGACCCCAACGCGGCCTCCGAGCCGGCCGTCGTCGGCTTCTTCTCGCTGGAAATGTCGGCTGAGCAGCTCGCCTCGCGTATCCTGTCCGAGCAGTCGGAGATCCCCTCCAACAAGATCCGGCGCGGCCAGATCGACGACGAGGAGATGCGCCGGCTGATCGTCGCCTCGCAGGCCTTGTCGGCCGCACCCCTGTTCATCGACCAGACCGGCGGTATTTCGATCGCTCAGCTGTGCGCCCGCGCGCGCAAGCTCAAGCGCCAGCGCGGCCTCGACTTGCTCATCGTGGACTATATCCAGCTGCTCTCGGGCTCGGCCGCCAAGGCAGCTGCCGGCCGCGTGCAGGAGGTCACCGAGATCACCACGGGGCTCAAGGCGCTCGCCAAGGAGCTGGAGGTTCCGATCATCGCGCTCTCCCAGCTGTCGCGTCAGGTGGAGCAGCGCGAGGACAAGCGGCCGCAGCTGTCGGATCTGCGCGAATCGGGCTCGATCGAGCAGGACGCCGACGTCGTGCTGTTCGTGTTCCGCGAGGAGTATTACGTGTCGCGCTCAGAGCCCGGCGTAACCGAGGTCGACAAGCATCTCGCTTGGCAGCAAAAACTCGAGGAGGTCAAGGGGATCGGCGAGGTCATCATCGGCAAGCAGCGCCACGGCCCCACCGGCACCGTGCGCCTGCAGTTCACCGGCGAGTTCACCCGCTTCAGCAACCTCGACCGCAACCATCCGTTGGCGGGCAAGTACGACTGATGCCGAACCGCTCCTAAACATCGGCGAGGGCGGTATTAAATCATCGCCCCGCCGATGTTTCGACAGTGTGACTGTGGGTTCGGCGGGGCGGGACCGGCACCTCCCCTATAATGAGCGGTTGGCTCGGGCAAGCAAGCAACCCTCGTGAAGTGCGATATATCAACAAGATAGCAACGTGGCGCGCCGGGCGGGACAAAAGTACGAAGTACTATGTGATTGAAGTTGCATGAAAAAGTTTCGGCCCCTTATTCAGGGTCGGGAAAATTGACGATGAAGCCTACTTAGCCCAGACCCAGTGCACGCAGCAGGTCGGTTGCCAATTGCATGGTTCTATTGGTCACCGCACCTGCAAGGATCCCCTCGGCCACATTGCGCAACGACTTGGTAGCTTCGGTCAGAATGGTTGGACTGGGCGACGACTTGGAGAGCTGCGCCCTTATCGTCGCAAGGTCAGCCATTAACTCCACGATGGTTGGTGTTGATGATGCTTGCGACAACTCCACCTCGAGGCCTTCAATAGCCCGCAGCGCACTAGGGGCGTTGACATGAGTGATAACTTGGCTTGAGCCATGTGTTCCCTGCTGTATGCCGCCGCCAATCATCGTCTCAATCTGAATGCTGTTGCTTGTCACTTGCGGCTCCTCCGGCAAGGGCGGGTCTTCAAAACCAACGTCAAATTGGCGAAGAGCGAATTTCAGCCGTTCGTCGAACTCCGTTAACATCTGATCGATGGTCTTGTCAGGGCCAAGCTCCTTTAACTTCTCAGGCTTCGTCACCGCCTTCATCCGAGCAGCGAAGTCTTGAAGACGGTGATGTGTGATTCGACGCAACTCCCAATTATCGAGCACACCGAGCAAGGTGACACGCTTAAGTTCTCAGAGAGCGGCAATTATGCCCTTGTCGAACTCGGCAAGTGCAGTGTCGAAGGTATGCTTGATCCTGGCCCCTGAGCGGTACCATCCCTCGGCATTGGATTTGCGCTCGATTGACTTAATAGCTTGCTGACCACACGCGATGGCCTTGTTCAGGTGCCAATCTATCCGTGCTGTGAAGTCGTCAAGGGAGGGTTGAGCAAACATTCGATCACCGCGTTCCGCGCATCATGGTGCGAGGATCAGAACAGGCAATTCGGACCACACAGGGACGACCACGCCGACCCAGTCAACAATTTTGATGATATCAACAAGATAGCAACGTGGCGCTCCGTACGGGGTTCGAACCCGTGTTCCCAACGTGAGAGGCTGGTGTCCTAGGCCACTAGACGAACGGAGCGTTGGAAGACGCAGCGTATAGGGCAAGGCTCGAACCCGATCAAGCGCAAACTTGACGGCCGGAAGAGCGCGATTGAACCGCGCCGACGAGCAACGGGACGCGGCGCCGCGCTGCCTCAGCGAGCGCTGTTGCCGGGCACTT
>JBGSQO010000222.1:0-4529 GCA_041738055.1 Filomicrobium sp. | reverse complement strand
GCCCAAGACGCCACCACACAGGAGCCGGGCTTCGGCGGTGTCGAGGCCCCGCCGGATTACCCGTCGTTTGCTGATGAACCGGTGGCCGCGACCGTGCGGCGGATCGACGTGCCGTTCGTCTCGCTGATGCTGTTTTTCCTCAAGGCGGTGCTGGCGGCCATCCCTGCGCTGTTCGTCCTGGGCGCCATCCTGTGGGCGGCCGGCAACATTCTGCAGAGCTACTTCCCCTGGCTCATCAAGATGAAAATCATCATCGCTTTCCCCGGCTGATGCCGACCCGCGCCTTCCGGCCGGCTCCCTCCCACGCGCCTTCCGGCCGGCTCTCTCCCACGCGCCTTCCGGCCGGCTCTCGGAACGAGAGTCGGAAGGCGCCACTAAAAGAGTGTGGAGAACCGCCGCAATTTGGCCTCCCGAATCAGCCGAAACGGGCTTTATGGCGTGAGGCGTTTTGAGCAGTTTCTCGTTGCGTGGTGTCCGCGTTGCATGTGTGTGAACCGGAGAACCAGCGATGTCGGGGACGGACCCTTTCGACGTGAAGACCGGCAGCGGGACGGCAAGCGACGTTCGCGGCAAGGCCGAGGGCCGTCGTGAGATGTCCTTCGAGCGCCGCGACGACGGGTTCGACATCCTGCATCTGGCCGAGTTGGTGCCTGTGGTGCGGTCGACGTTCGGCCTCGACAGTGACTTCAGCGACGACGCCATCCTGGCCAGTCTTAAGGCGATCGCGGCCCGGTCCAGCGAGCGCGACCGCTGGCAGGTGGCGTTCGGCTGCAATCTCGGCCGTCACATCGGGCTCCATGCGGTCGACCCCGCCGATGGGCTCAGGACGCTGATCGGCCTGTTGCCGCGTCCGCTGAGTTGAGTAGCGCTTCGCGTTCCATGACCGTCGATCGCCCCCATTCCGAGGGCGTTCTTGCGATCCGGTCGGTTACGATGCATCGAGACGAGAAGTGAGCCCGCATGCCACTCGACAACCTCAATATTCCCCCGGCGGTCTATCTCGTCGCCGACCACCTCGATGCAGCACTCGCTGCCGGCGAAGACCTGGTCGCCATGGGGCGCAGTTGGGCGGTCGGCGATGCGGCCGATCCCGGAGTGGCCGGCGCCCGCCGCTTCACGCTGTGCCGTATCCGCTTCCACGAGATGGCGCTGCTGACCCGCATCGTGCAGGGCTCCGAGCAGATCCGCATGTTGTCCTCGGTCGATCCGATGTTCCGGCCGTTGGCGCAACTGTTCCTGGCGACCACGCGAGACCTGACGGCCAGCGTGCGCGAGCCCCAGGCCGACAGCGACCTGCAGTTCGATACCGGCGACGGCGTCATCGCCTACCTGCGCACACGAGGCCTGATCGACGAGGAGGCGCCGGGTCTGCCTTCGGAGGGCGCAATCGTGCTCAGTGATCAGTTCCGGGTGGCCGGTCTCGTGCCGCTGGGCGTGGTGCTCGATCTTGTCGCCGAGTTTCTGGAGGCTTTGGAAGCCGCCTACGAGCTGTATCCGGCCTCCGAGCGGGCCAAGGCGGCGGAGGCGGCGGCTGCGATGACCATCACGACGGCCGCGACTGTCGCGGATAGCACCCTGTCGGTCGGTGAGCGGGCCAACGACGCGGCTTGAGGTGTCCTGGCCTCAGGCCGGCAGCAGGTAGTCGAGTGCGGCGAGCTTGGCACGCAATGCGTCCGTCGCCTCAGCCAGACGGGCTGCATCGACGGAGCGCAGGACGAGTTCGCACCTGAGGCCTGTCGGTGTGAAGCCTGGATAGCTCCCCATCGAGACATCCGCAAACGCCAGCTGGTGCTCGGCGAACAGGTCGGCGATCTCACCCTCGGGCACGCGCACGCGGATCGTTTCCGACAGCATCCGCCGGCCGGTTCGCAGGCGCGGCAGCACGTCGTCCAGCATCACCTGCATTACCTGCGGCACGCCCGCCAGCACGATGACGTTGCCGATCATGAAACCGGGCGCGGCCGAAATGCTGTTGGCGATCAGGTCGCTCCCGACAGGCAGGCGGGCCATGCGCAGGCGCGAGGCCGTCAACTCCAGGCCGCGGCGCTCGTAGTGGGGGCGCATCAGGGCGAGCGCGCGCTCGTCCACGTCGATGGCGGCACCGAAGGCTTTCGCTATAGCGTCGGCGGTGATGTCGTCGTGCGTCGGGCCGATACCGCCGGTCGTGAAGACATACGTGTAGCGGGACCGCAGTGCATCGACGGCGGCAACGATCTCGGCCTCGATATCGGGCACGATGCGGCACTCGCAGAGCCGGATGCCCGTTGCCGTCAGCACGTCGGCAATGTGGCCGATGTTCTTGTCCTTGGTGCGCCCCGACAGGATCTCGTCGCCGATCACGAGGATTGCGGCGGTGACGTCGGGGGTGGTGGGCTCGTTGGTCATTGATCGTTTGTCCGGAGAGTGCAGAGCGGCATGCCTGCTGAGTGAACCGTAGGCTCCTGTGGCGAGCAAGTGAAGTGCCGGGGCTCACGCCGCCCCGGACCCCGCGCAGGCATAGCCTGTAGACTACAGTCATGGTTCCACGGGCATTGCCCTTGGAGGGGTCGAGGGGGCCGCCCAACACGGGCTTGCCCAGTGTTGGCCAATAAACGAGCCCCGGCACTTCACTTGCCATGTGGACAGCCGTGCCGCCGCGATTGAGCGGGCCTGCCCGCCGCGCTAGCCTCACATCATGCGTTTTCCCTCCCCCCTCCGCCGCGGCCGGCTACTCAAACGCTACAAGCGGTTCCTCGCCGACATCGCCCTCGATGACGGGGAGACGATCACGGCCAGTTGCCCGAACACCGGCTCGATGATGGGCCTGTGCGCGCCCGAAATGGCCGTCTGGGTGTCGGAAAGCGACAGCCCAACGCGCAAGTACCGCCACACCTGGGAACTCGTGGAGTGTGACCTCGGCCAGGGGCCGGGCCTCGTCGGCATCAACACGGGCCATCCCAACAAACTCGTCGCCGAGGCGATCCTCGACGGGCGCATCCCCAAGCTCATGGGGTACGAGAGCCTGAAGCGCGAGCAGAAGTACGGGCGGGCGAGCCGCATCGATCTGTTGCTGGAGGATGCGGAGAAGGGCCGCGCCTACGTCGAGATCAAGAACGTCCACCTGATGCGCCGGGCGGGACTGGCGGAGTTCCCGGATTCGGTGACGGAGCGGGGCGCCAAGCATCTCGACGAACTGGGCGATATGGTCGAGGCCGGCCACCGCGCGGTGATGATGTTCCTGATCCAGCGCGCCGACGCCACGCGCCTCTCCATTGCCGCCGACATCGACCCGGCCTATGCGGCCGCCCTCACCCGCGCGCTCGACCGCGGCGTGGAGGCGCTGGCCTATGCGTGCGCGATCACCCCTGAAGAGATCCGTGTCGAGAAGGCTATACCGCTGAAGCTGTAGGCGGTGCTGCTGGTGCGATACCTGTTCGCGCTGAGATTATACGAAATGGTCGTTGTTCAAGTGAAGACGGGGGCTCTGCCCAGCCAACACTCAGTAAACTGGCGTTGGATGCGCCCCCGGACCCCGCGCAGGGGATCACCCCGTTTGCCCTCTCCCGGGCGACGGGCGTGCCCCAAAATCCCGGTGATGGGTCAAGGGTCTAGACCCTTGTGGGGGTCGAGGGGGCAAAGCCCCCCGACTGGTATTACGCATGCCCCTCGGTCTCGAACATAGTGGAGACCAGTGCCTCGCGCGAGGGCTTGCCGGCCCAGACGACGAACTGGAACGCCTGATAATAGCGCTCGCAGGCTTCGAGGGCGGCCTGCAGCATCGCCTCGCACTGCTGGGTTGTGGCGACCGAGTTGTTGAGCAGGAGCGCGTGGCGATACATCACGAGGCCCTCCTGCGTCCACAGATCGAAATGCCCCAGCCACAGCTGCTCGTTGATCTGCGCGACGAGCCGATACATCTCCGTCAGCCGCGCGTCGGGCACCTTGAAGTCGAACGCGCAGGCCAGATGCAGGGCCTCCAGGTCGTCGCGCCAGTTGAGCGAGATGTGATAGTCCGTCCAATTGCCGGATACGATCAGCGTCAACTCGTCCGCGCCCGTCCGGTCGCAGGCCCAGTCGTGCCCGCCGGCCATGGTCTCGACGAGGTCGATCGGGTTGGTGACGCGCTCATAGCCCAGCTGAGAAGATGCCATTCTCGTCCCTCGGTCTCGGGCGCTCGTGACGCGCCTCTGTGTGTCCAGTGGGTCACGGCCCGTTGCGGGCCGGCACCTCACACGCCATGCACGAAAGCACCTCGACCCGACGAGTCGCAACTCATGCCCGGAAAGTGTCCACGGAGAACGTGGCGATGCGCGGGCAAGCCCAGCCGGAATGGGCCAACGTGGGGGAAAGCCTGTTGAGAACGTGTGTATGGGGCTGACCGTGTCCCGCCCGTACTCGACAGCCGCGTCGGCCGAGTCGCCGCCTGATCACGCGCTGCCCTTGAGGCGGGCGACCTCGGCCTCCAGCGCGGCGATACGGGCGGCGAGCGCCTCGTTCTCGGCGCGGGCCTTTTCGGCCATGGCGCGGATCGCCTCGACCTCCTCGCGCGG
>JBGSQO010000415.1:0-2555 GCA_041738055.1 Filomicrobium sp. | reverse complement strand
GCTCGCGCCGGCCTTGCCGCAAAGCCAGACCCTCTGGCCCCGGCAGCGCCCGACTGGAGAGCCCGCGTGACCCACGACGTCGATAAGCCCGCCCGCCCCCACGGCCTCAAGACCCGCCTAGTTCATGGCGGCACGCTGCGCTCGCAGTTCGCCGAGACGTCGGAAGCGCTGTTTCTGACCCAGGGCTATGTCTACGACAGCGCCGAGCAGGCCGAGCGGCGCTTCACCAACGAGGAGCCGGGCTACCAGTATTCACGCTTTTCCAACCCGACCGTCTCCATGTTCGAGGAGCGCATGCGGCTCTTGGAGGGCGCTGAAGATGTGCGCGCGACGGCCACCGGCATGGCTGCTGTCACGGCGGCGATCCTCAGCTACGTCTCGGCCGGCGATCACGTGGTGGCAGCGCGTGCACTGTTCGGCTCCTGCCGGTACGTCGTCGAGGATTTGTGCCCGCGTTTCGGCATCGGCGTGACGCTGATCGACGGCACCTCGCTGGAGGCCTGGAAAGCAGCCGTCCAACCCAACACCAAGGCGTTCTTCTTCGAGACCCCGGCCAACCCGACGCTCGACCTCGTCGATATTGCGGGCGTGTCGGCCATTGCCAAGGCGTCCGGCATCCTCACCATCGTCGACAACGTGTTCGCGACCCCCATGCTGCAGCGCCCCCTGGAGCATGGCGCCGAAGTGGTCGTTTATTCCGCGACCAAGCACATCGACGGCCAGGGCCGTTGCCTCGGCGGCGTCGTCCTTGGCTCGAAGAAGTACGTGGCCGATCACCTGTCCGTCTTCATCCGCCAGACGGGGCCGTCGCTGTCTCCCTTCAACGCCTGGGTGATGCTGAAGGGGCTGGAGACGCTACCGCTGCGCGTGGCCGCCCAGTGCGAGACAGCTGCCCGGCTGGCCGACCATCTGGCCGGGCTATCCGGCATCGGGCGCGTGATCTATCCGCTGCGGGCCGACTTCGGGCAGGCCGAAATCGTCAAGCGGCAGATGACGGGCGGCGGCCAGATCGTGACGTTCGTGCTCGACGGCGGCAAGAAAGAAGCCTTCCGTTTCCTCAACGCGCTGAGAATCATCAAGATCTCCAACAACCTGGGGGATGCCAAGAGCCTCATCACCCATCCCTCGACGACGACCCACCAGCGGCTGACGGCGGCCGCCCGCGCCGAACTTGGCATCACCGACGGCATGGTGCGCCTGTCGGTCGGGCTGGAGGACGTCGAGGATCTGGCCGCCGACCTGGAGACGGCCCTGACGGCTGCGATCTCGTGACCGGCGGGATGTGCGCGGCTGGTCTTGAGCGAACCGGCCGTTGCGTGCGATCATTCCCTCCAGTTTCCCTCGCGAGTTGCCCAACCGAAAGACCCGCAGATGTATGAAGCCGTGACCCGTGGCGTCCGCGTGCGCGTAGAGCCGCAGTACCTCGAGGATCAATCTTCCCCGGAAGAAGGCTATTACTTCTGGGCCTATACGGTGACGATCGACAACGAAGGCAATGCCCCGGTCGAGTTGCGCACCCGGCACTGGCGCATCACCGATGCGGGCGGCCACACGGAAGAGGTGCGCGGCCCCGGCGTCGTCGGCCAGACGCCGCGGATCGGCCCGGGCCAGTCGTTCAGCTACACCTCCGGATGCCCGCTCAGGACTCCGTCCGGCATCATGCTCGGCAGCTATCAGATGATCGACGAGGACGGCCAGTCCTTCGACGTGGCAATCCCGGCGTTCTCGCTCGACAGCCCGTTCACCGTGCCGACGGTCAACTGAGGCGGGTAGTACAGATCCGATGCAAGGACCCATCTACTCCGCTGCAGAGCTGCTCGCCAAGCTCGTCGCCTTCGACACGACCAGCCACAAGACGAACCTGCCGCTGATCCGCTTCGTCGAGGATTATCTCGCCGCGCATCGGGTGGCGAGCCGGCTGATCCCCGACGAAACCGGCCAGAAAGCGAGCCTCGTGGCCACCATCGGCCCGCAGGTTGCCGGCGGCGTCGGGCTGTCGGGGCATACCGATGTCGTGCCCGTCGACGGCCAGGTGTGGGATACCGATCCGTTCCGATTGGCCGCACGCGACGGCCGGCTCTATGGTCGCGGCACCACCGACATGAAGGGCTTCTGCGCCTGCGTGCTGGCGGCGGTCCCCCTGTTCAAGGCGCACCGGCTCAGCCGCCCGATCCACATCCTGCTGTCCTACGACGAGGAGATCGGCTGCATCGGCGTGCGCCCCATGATCGCCCGGCTCGGCCGCGACCTGCCCAAGCCCGCCATGGTGATCGTCGGCGAGCCGACCCTGATGTCGGTCGTGGATGCTCACAAGGGTCCCGCCCGCTGGCGGGTGGAAGTGACCGGGCGTGCCGCGCATTCGAGCATGGCGCCCCTCGGCGTCAACGCCATCTCCTATGCGGCGCGCCTCATCGGGGAGGTGCTGGCCATCGAGCAGGAGCTGAAGGCCGGGCCGCACGACGAGCGCTTCGATCCGCCCTATCCGACGCTGCAGGTGACGACGATGTCGGGCGGTATGGCGAGCAACATCGTGCCGCCGTCCTGCACGTTCGGGC
>JBGSQO010000182.1:0-1600 GCA_041738055.1 Filomicrobium sp. | reverse complement strand
CTGCGACCGCTTGCCGGCGCCGACGACTGCCACCGCCGGACGGCTCAGCATCAGCAGCTCGGCCAGCCTCCCGACGGTCTCGACGCTCACCGCCTCGACTTTGCCGATCAGTTCATCCTTGTCCACCAGCCGGCCGTAGGCGATGAGGTGGCGGGCCATCTGCTCGGCTCGGGCCGCCGAGCTTTCCAGGCCCATCATCAGCCCGACCTTGAGCTGTGCCTTGGCCCGCTGCACTTCGGCCTCGGTCGCCCCCTCGCCGGCGAGCCGCGCGATCTCGTCGGCCGTGACCGCAATCAGCTCGCTGAGTTGTTCAGGGCCGGTTGCGGCATGCACGGACATCATCCCGGTATCGCTGAGGCCCCAGGCAGACGCATAGACCGAATAGCATAGGCCCCGTTTTTCCCGCACCTCCTGGAACAGCCGCGAGGACATGCCGCCGCCGAGCACGCCCGCCAGCACCTGCATGGCCAGATAATCCGGCTGCCCGTAGGCCGGTCCTTGAAACCCGATAACCAGATGCCCCTGCTCGAAGGGCTTGGCCGAAGCGCTGTTGCCACCGCAATAGCGCGCCGGCTCGTCGGCCCCGCTGGCCGTCCCGCCGAGACCGCCGAACAGGGCCTCGGCCTCCCGCACGATCTCGTCGTGATCGACGCCGCCGGCCGCACTCACCACCATGCGCGGGCTGCCGTAGTGCTCGCCCAGATAAGCCGAAAGCGCGTCGCGGCCGATGCTTTTCACGCTGTCGGCCGTGCCCAGGATGGTCCGCCCGACGGGCTGGTCGGGAAAGGCTATCTCTTGCACGAGGTCGTAGACGACATCATCGGGGCTGTCCTGGTAGGCGGCGATCTCCTGCAGGATGACCTCGCGCTCGCGCTCCAGCTCGGCCGGATCGAAGGCGCTGTCCTGCAGAATGTCGGAGAGGAGCCCCAACGCGAGGCCCGCATCGCCTTTCAGGACGCGCGCGTAATAGGCCGTCGTCTCCAGGCTGGTTGCGGCATTGAGTTCGCCGCCGACCTCCTCGATCTCCTCGGCGATCCGCTGCGCCGAGCGAGTCGACGTACCCTTGAACGCCATATGCTCGAGAAGATGCGAAATGCCGTGCAGGCTCGACGGCTCGTGGCGGGCGCCTGCGGCCACCCAGACGCCGAGCGAGACCGTCTCCAAGTGTGGCATGTCGTGGGTGACGACGCGCAAGCCGTTGGACAGTGTGGTGATCTTGGTCGTCATGCGCTGTGCACCCCGCCGACGACCCGCGAGCGGGCTGCCACATAGGCCTGGATTGCCGAAAGGTCATTGTCGACGACGTCGAACCGCTCCGGCGCGGTCATCAGGCCCGACAAGCGTTCCGGCAGTCCCGGCCGCTCTCCGGTGATCGCCTCCATGGCATCGGGGAACTTCGCGGGATGCGCGGTCGCCAGGATCACGTCGGGAGCCTTGCCGTGGTGGCGGGCCTTGCCGAGCGCGACCCAGGCGCAGGCGGTATGCGGGTCCATCGAATAGCCGCTGGCCTGCCGAACATGCCGGATCGCCTCGGCAATCTCGGTCTCGCTGGCGGCTGCCGCCTCGAACTCCTGCTGCCAGGGGTCGAGTGCCGCGCCGA
>JBGSQO010000179.1:0-4721 GCA_041738055.1 Filomicrobium sp. | reverse complement strand
CACGACGCGATGGGCCGCGCGCGGCTCGATCCCGGTCAGGCGTCGCCAAATGTCGTCGAGCGCGGCCGTCGCGTCAGGACCGAGCGGCGCGAAATACAGCGGGCGACCGGCAAGCCTCTCCAGGCGGAAATCGCGCGCGGCGGCCAGTTCGAGGACGTCCATGTGGTCCTCGATCAAATCGATGAACGGCAGGAACAGCTGGCGGTTGAGGCCGTTGCGGTAGAGATCCTCCGGCCGCGCGTTGGAGGTCGCGACCACGATGACGCCGCGCGCGAACAGCACCTTGAACAGGCGGCCCAGGATCATCGCATCGGCAATGTCGGTGACGTGCAATTCGTCGAAGCAGAGCAGGTGCGCGGCATCGGCGATCTCGGCGGCGACCAGCGGGATCGGATCTCCGGGCGTGCGCTTGCGGGCATGCCCGATCGCCTCGTGGGCTTCGGCCATGAACTCGTGAAAGTGGCGGCGACGCTTCTTCTCGATGGAGACCGCATCGAAGAACAGATCCATCAGCATGGTCTTGCCGCGGCCGACACCGCCGTGGACGTAGAGCCCGCGCATCGGGACCGCGCTGCCACCGCCGCGCCGGAAGAACGAGAACAGCCCCGGCTTGCCTCCCTTCGAGCGCTCCAGAGCAACCGCCAGCGCATCGAGCCTGCGGGAGGCGTCGGCTTGCGCGGCATCGGGCTCGAGTCCTCCAGAGGCCAGCCGCGCGGCGTAGCGGTTCCAGACGGGTCCGGCGGCGATGGCCTGGGGCATGGCGGTCATCCGCCCCCCCGCGTCAGGGTTACGAAACAGCCTGATATCGCAGCACTATTTCGCATGCGCGCGAATGTCCCAGCCGGTTGGAAGGCCCGTTTAACGCCCTTTCCAACCTTTCTACAGGACAATCCGGGAAACGCCACTGGACGGTCGTATTGCGGGTGACATGGTTCGCGCCTATGTTCCGTTGTGCGGTGCAACATCGCCCAGCCGGCATAGACCGAAAGCGGGCGACACGAGACCGGGGAAACTCCCGGCGGCGCACGCAAAAAAGAGCAATCCAGAGCGGAGGTGAGGTCATGAGCGACCACCGATTCTGGGGGGGAACGATAAGAAAGCTGTGGCCGTCGGAAACACATCTGTTCCGCGACCATCTTCTGCGGCTCGACAAGCATAGCCGCCGTATGCGGTTCGCGCACGGTGTGTCGGACAGCTTCATCGTAGACTACGCCAGCCGCATGAGCGACATGGGCGCCGTCGTGTTCGGCTACTTCAGCGGCCACGAGGTGCACGCCTGTGCAGAGCTGCGAAAACTCGGCGACACGTGGGGGACGGAGGCGGAAGCTGCGTTCTCCGTCGAGGAGGCCTTCCAGAAACAGGGTCTCGGCACCGAACTCATGGGGCGCGTGATCCGCGCAGCGCGCAATCGCGGTGTGCATCACCTGTTCATGAGCTGCCTTGCGGAGAACGCGAAGATGCAGGCCATCGCGCGCAAGCACGAAGCCGACCTTCGTTTCGAATACGGCGAGGTCATCGGCGAGATCGTACCGCAGGATGCCAACTACTTCTCGATCCTCGCCGAGGCTGTCGAGGATCGCGTCGGCTACATGATGGCCGTGCTCGATGTGCAGAGCCGGATGGTGAAGGCCGCGTAGGCGACGTGCTGCATTGACGTGATCGACCGACCATCACAGCGCACGCGAGCAAGCCGCTCGCGTGCGTTTTTGTTTGCGCACGACGAGAGTCTTTGAGTGCGCACGGCGACACGCGTTCCGACGATCCCGGCTCGGAGGCCGGGAGGCCGCCGTGCGGGTGGGAGGTCGGTGAGATGTTCATCGCGCTCGCGTCGCGCTCATCATTTTCGTACTCAACATCATAATCTTCTCTCATCCCCCTCAGCGCTGGACTCGCACCATGCGCGCATCGCTCTCTCCAGACCTGCTTTTTGAGTCCTTCGCGCAACACTTCGAGGCGAATGCGGATAAATCTCACCCGCCAGAGCAGATTACCTGTCAACAAAATCCTCGAACTTGCACATGATTTTTCTCAGTTCGGATTTGATTCGAACGAAACGCTCTGAGAGAGCTTCGAAAGAAAGAAAGAGAGAGCAAAATGTCGAACGATGAGATCAAGACCCTGACGGCCCCGACCAAGGCAAAGAAGGCCCCCGCGAAAAAGGCCGCCATCAAGACCGACGTGAAGGTCGAGGCGAAGACCGAAGCCAAGGCCGTGACGAAGAAGGCTCCGGCTGCTCGCAAGTCCACCAAGACGACCGCCTCGGCGTCGGCTCGCGCGAAGGCTCCGGCTCGCGGCAAGACCGCCACTGCCAAGGCTCCGGCTGCCAAGAAGTCCGACGCCAAGACGGCGACGAAGACGGCGACCAAGACCACCGCCAAGAAGCCGGCTGCCAAGAAGGCCGCTGCCGTGAAGAAGCCGGCTGCCGCCGCCGCCAAGAAGCCCGCCGCCCCCAAGAAGACGGCAGCTGCTCCCAAGGCCACTGCCGCTGCCCCCAAGAAGGCCGCTGCTCGCAAGGCCAAGACGGCCGCCTGAGGTTGTTTTTGTCGGCGCCTTCCGACTCTCGTTCCGAGAGCCGGCCGGACGGCGAGAGACCTTGATTGCGCCTTCCGAATAAACTCTTCGGCTCGGGAAAGCCCGACATCGGTCACCGGCTGGGCACCGGTCCTGATCGAGGGCATCCCGACCGAGCCCCGTACCATGCGTCGTCAACGTCCCCCGCATTTTGCCGTCCGGACTAACCGCTGACTCAACTGGGACCCGATCGGCCGGACGGAATTTTCTTTGTCTGCGCCTTCCGACACTCGTTCCGAGCGCCGGCCGGAAGGCGCCGTCTACCGAAAGCTATGCGTCGGAAGTTCGTTCGGTTGGTATTCTTCTCAGGCCGGTGGCAGCGCTGCTCCACCGGTCTTGCTTTTTTGTCCGATTGCTCTGGTCGTAATAGTGCGGCAAACACATTCGCAGTTGCGAATATGACAATGGAGACTCGCTATGTCGCAAGGACAGCCGGCCGCCGTGCTCAAGGAAATGACGCCGCAGGAAATCGCCGAGCTCTATGACGCCGGCAAGATCATGCTCGTCGATGTGCGCACGCCCATGGAGTACGCCTTCGAGCACATCAGGGGCGCGCTCAATCTGCCGATGGCGTTCCTCGACCCCACCAAGCTGCCGCGCCAGGCCGACAAGCTCATCGTGTTCCACTGCGGCTCGGGCAAGCGCTCGAAGATGGTCGCGGACAAGTGCATGGCCTCCGGACACCCCTCCGTCACGCACATGATCGGCGGTTTCATGGAGTGGAAAAAGGCAAAGCTGCCCTACGTCGGGACCAATATGGCCACGGGTGCGCCGATGGAGACGAGGGATCAGTGAGAGTGAGGGAGTAGGGAGTAGGGAGTAGGGAGTAGGGAGTAGGGGAATGATGTTGCCGCCCATGTGGCAGCCGAAAGCCTCATCCCTACTCCCTATCTCTTATCCCCATAGGGCCGACTTCACACCCGCCGCTCGACCATCAGCTTTTTCAACTCAGCGATCGCCTTGGCCGGGTTCAGGCCCTTGGGGCAGGCGCGCGTGCAGTTGAGAATTGTGTGGCAGCGGTAGAGGCGGAAGGGATCTTCCAGCTGGTCCAGGCGCTCGCCTGTTGCCTCGTCGCGACTGTCGATCACCCAGCGATAGGCCTGCAACAGGATCGCCGGGCCCAGATAGCGGTCGGAGTTCCACCAGTAGCTCGGGCAGGACGTCGAGCAGCAGGCACACAGGATGCACTCGTAGAGCCCATCGAGCGCCTCGCGGTCCTCGCGCGATTGCGCCCACTCGGTGCGCGGCGTCGGCGTGTCGGTCTTGAGCCAAGGCTCGATCGAGCGGTGCTGGGCGTAAAAGTGCGTCATGTCCGGCACGAGGTCCTTGATGACCTGCATGTGCGGGAGCGGATAGACTTTCACAGCGCCGCCGATCTCGTCGATCGATTTAAGGCAGGCTAGTGTGTTGGTGCCGTCGATGTTCATCGAGCAGGAGCCGCAGATACCCTCGCGGCAGGAGCGGCGGAAGGTCAACGTCGGGTCGATCTCGTTCTTGATCTTGATCAGCGCGTCGAGGACCATCGGGCCACACTGGTCCTCGTTGACCCAGTAGTGGTCGAGGCGCGGATTTTCCGTATCGTCCGGGTTCCAGCGGTAGACGCGGAACTCTTTCCAGCGACCCTTGCCGTCAGGCTTGTTCCAGGTTTTGCCGGACTTGACCGTGGAATTGCGGGGGAGCGTCAGCTGGACCATGGGCGGACTTCCTGTTGCGCTGCGGTAGGATAACCCAAGACATGCGGGTTCACCCGCACGCTGTCAACGCTACGTTCGAAAGGTGGCGCGTGGTTTTTTCCGGGCCTGTCGGTCAAACTCCGGCCGCGTCCCAGCACCCCGCAAAAGTCCCTCGTTGACGATACCGAGGTGCTGGCTCACGGTCAGATCGGGGGCAGCGTCAAGCCCCTGGTGCAGATTGGGAGGAGCAGATGAGCGGTGACGTCGAGGCCGAAGTTTCGGCGCTGACGCGAGAGTTCGCGCTCGTGGATTCGGTCGGGTTTGCCGCGAGCCCGCTCGGTGGTGTGGTGGAACAATAAGCCACGAGAAGATACCGCCAACAATCCAGTAACTTTCCCATGCCCATCCTTTTACCTTGTTGAAAGGCATGTAAAAACTTCCGGAAGCAAATCCACCGATGGAGTGAAAAATAACGCC
>JBGSQO010000178.1:0-1522 GCA_041738055.1 Filomicrobium sp. | reverse complement strand
CGATGGCCGCCAGCATGACGCGAAGGCTGGCCCCGAGCGCTGGCAGGTCACGCACGTAGGCGCGGGCGACGACGTAAGCGCCGAAACCTTCCAGCGCCAGCGAGCCGCCGTAGATGAAGCCCGCCGGCCAGCCCTCGTGTTGGGTGAAGGTGACGACCGTCCATACTGCAAAGGCGAGGTACAGGACGTCGAAAGCGCGGATGCGCGTGTCGGTGCGCGTGACCAGCCGATACAGGGCCGGCAAGAACAAGAGGATCAGGACGACGCGGTGCAGCGGCAGCCGCAACCCGCCGAGGAACAGCGACAGCTCGGTCGGCGCGAGGAAGCTGCCGATCAGCAGCGTGACCGGCAGCGGAGCGATGGCGAGGGCGCGCAGCATGGCAGCTCCCGACGGGCGAAGTTGATCGCTTTTGGCGATGGTTTCCCGTTTGGCGGACGTCCCCGCCTCGTTCGCGAAACGACACCGCGACTTCGAACTCTTCCGTCATTCCCGGCTCGGCCGGGGACCCAAGCAGCCCTCCCCAAGTGCGACGGTGCAAGGCGTTGTGAACGGGCGGCAGAGGGCACCCTGCTTGGGTTCCCGCCTTCGCGGGAATGACGAGGTCGTCGATTGCGCGTGCCGAGAGTCGCGGCGCGCGGCGGCCGGCGCTCGGAACGAGTGTCGCCGCGCGCAAATTTAATAAGCGTTGCGGCCGCTCAGCACGATCAGCAACGTGCGGGCGATGATCTTCAGGTCGAGCCACAGCGACCAGCCCTTGATGTAGGCCATGTCGTGGGCGAGCCGTTGCTCCAGCTTGTCCTGGCTGTCGATCTCGCCACGACAGCCTTCGACCTGAGCGAGGCCCGTGATGCCGGGCTTCATCTGGTGGCGGTTGGCGTAGACCTCGAGCTTGGAGGCGAATTCCTCGTCGTGGGAGATCGCGTGCGGGCGCGGGCCGACGAGGCTCATCTCGCCCTTTACGACGTTCCACAGCTGCGGCAGCTCGTCGATGCTGAGACGGCGCAGGATGCGGCCGACCGGGGTCACGCGCGGATCGTCCTTCATGGTCTGCGGCATCGCTTCGTCGCCCTCCACGACCGTCATGGTGCGCAGCTTCAGGACTTCGATCGTCGCCTTGTTGAGACCGCGGCGCCGCTGGCGGAACAGGATCGGACCCTTGCTGGTCGCCGCCACGGCGAGGGCCGCGATCGCCAGGATCGGCAGGGAGAGCACGAACAGGATGCTGCCCAGCACGACATCCTCGAAGCGCTTGACGATCGGCTGCCAGTCCGAGAGCGCCTTGCGCTTGACGTCGAGCATGCCGACGGGACCCAGGCTCGAAACCTTGTGGGCGCCCTCGCCGTCGACGAGGTCGGAGGCGATATGGGTGACGATGTGGACGCTGACCGGCAGGCGCTCCAGCGTGCGGGCGATCATCGCCATGCGGCTGTCGGCGGCTTGCGGCAGGGCGATGATGATCTGGTCGACACGCTCGCTGGTGGCGGCTTCGATCAGGTCGGACAGGCGGCCGGCGACCGTCAG
>JBGSQO010000174.1:0-10103 GCA_041738055.1 Filomicrobium sp. | reverse complement strand
CGATGGCCGCCTGCTGCTCGTCGTCCCCAACCGGCGGGGGCTGTGGGCACGCACCGACCGCACGCCGTTCGGCCATGGCCGGCCCTACTCGCGCGGGCAGATCGAGGCCATGTTGAAGGCTGCGCTGTTCACCCCCATCGAGTGGTCGGCTGCGCTGTACGTACCGCCGTTCTCGCGCGATACCTTGCTGCGGACCGCGCTCGCCTGGGAACGGATGGGGGCCCGCTTTCTCCCAGGCTTTGCCGGGGTCATCATCGTGGAAGCAACGAAAGAGATGATGGCGCCGATCAAGGTGAAGCGGAGGATCCGTGTGCTACCCGACCTCGTTCCGGCCGGCGGGCGACTTGCTGGTGCGGTGCGCGGCGGGCCGTGAATGTTTCCCTGAACGTTCCCTCTGTTCACGCGACGTTCTACATGCTAGAGGCTTGGCCAGAGAGTCTTTGAAGCAGCAGCGCGACAGGTGGAAACATGGCGGTTCCGGCATTGCAGAAGCTCGACAAGGCATTGGCGCAGGTGCGCGATCTGGGGCTCAAGGTCGACGAGAAAGCGTCCGGCCCGTCGCCGATCGCGGGCCTGCTGGAGGAGATTTACGAACTCGACCAGGAGAGTGTGACGATCATCGCCAAGACGGTCGATCAGACGAGCGTGTTCAACGAGATCGTCAGGAACGAGATCTCGGAGATGTCGATCGGCGCGCGCTACGAGGATATCGTCAACGATTTCAACTCGATCCGCGATGACGCCAAGCGCCTCGTCGATCAGCTCGCCGACGGTAAGATCAACACCTTCGAGCGCGTCTCCAACGTCTGGATGAAGGTCCGGCGCGGCGACATCGCCGACCGCTTCGACGAGATCCGCCACGTCTACCTGGAGGTCGCCCGCGACGCGAAGGACCAGATCGTGCGCGAGGGGCGCATCCTGGACGCCTACAACGACTTCCGCGGCGCCTACAAGCAGGCGCAGGTTCTGGCGCTGAAGGTGCTGCAGAAGGCCGAAAAGCAGCTGGCGGCGGCAAAAAAAGTACTGGAGACGGCGGCAAAGGCGGTCGACGACTACAAGGGCGACGACCTTGCTCAGCGGGCAACGCTCGAAATGGCGCGCGACGAGGAAATCCGCAAGCTGCAGGACGAGGAGAAGCGTTACCAGATCGCCAAGGACCTCGCCGACAATCTGACTATCGGATACAACACGTCCGAGGTCATCATGAGCCGGCTGATGCAGACCACCAGCGCCAAGGAGCGCGTTTATCAGCAGTCGGTCAGCTTCTTTGCCACCAACGACGCGGTGCTGACGGCGCTGAAGGCCTCGTTCACCGGCCTGTTTGGGCTGCACGAGGCGACCCGCACGCTGGAGAGCATGAAAAAGGGCGTCGAGGAGAGCCTCGAGACCCTGTCGGAAATCGGCGACAAGGTGCAGGAGGCCGCCGTCAAGGCCGGCTACGGCCCGACCGTGCGCGTCGAGAGCGTCAAGAAGCTCGTCGACTCGGTCGTCGGTTTCCAGATCCGTTCGCGCGAGATCATCGAGGAGATGCGGAAGCTCTCCACCCGCAACTCGGAGGAAATCCGCGAGGTTGTCGAGGATGGCAAGCGCCGGCTCGCCCGCGTGGCTGCCGAGGGCAACGCCTACTTGCACAAGGACTGAGCGTGGCGAGCGTGGCAACGAAGTGCGGGGGGGCTTTGCCCCCTCGACCCCCACCAAGGCCTAATACCAACCCGCAGAAGTTGTGACACACCTCTCGGTAGGCCGCGCCTTCCGGCCGGCTCTAACAAGAGACAATACCGTCCCGCCGACCGAACAGACCCTGTGTCGAAACATCGGCGGGACGGTATAAGCCCTTGGAACCATGACGGGGAGTTTATGGCACGCCGGTTGCTCAACAGGAGCATACGGCGCGGTACCCGGGGGCGCGCCTTCCGGCCGGCTCTCGGAACGAGCGTCGGAAGGCGAATGAACAAGATTCGCGCAGTCCCCGCCTTCACTCGTCCGTAGCAGAGTGGCACGCTCTTGATGACAAGCGCAGTCGAGACCAGCTCCAACCCAAAACCGCCCGCTGGCGCCACGCCCGGCGCTGTGCCGCTCGACGATGTCATGATCGCCATGGACGTGGTCGATACGCTGCGCCACGACGAACGCCTCGTCGACCGGGAGCTGAACGAGACCGACCGGCGCAAGGCGCTGATCGAGCGACTGCGCGAGATCTACCGCGGCCAGGGGATCGAGGTCCCGGACCGCATCCTCGACGAAGGCGTGACCGCCTTAGAGCAGGACCGGTTCGTCTATAAGCCGCCCGCCGATGGCGTCCAGACCCGCCTGGCTCGGCTCTATGTCTCGCGCGGCAGCTGGGGGCGCTATGGTCTCGGCGGCCTTGGGGCTGTGGCTGCACTTTACGTTGGCAATCTTGCCCTCATCGAATGGCCGGCGCAGCAGGCGGCCGAGGCGGCGCGTATCGAGATCACCGAAACGCTGCCCAAGGAGATCGACCGGCTGGCCGCTGATATCGCCGCCGAGGCCGCTGTGCCGGGCATTGCGGAGAGAGCGCAGACCCTGGCGCTTGCCGGGCGCAACGCGGCCAAGGCGGGCGACCGGGCCACGGCCAAGTCCAGCCGGGAGGAGCTGGCTACTCTTCTGGCCGAGCTGCGCGCGGAGTACACGATCCGCATCGTCAGCCGACGCGGCGAGTTGACGGGGCTGTGGCGCATCCCCAAGGCCAATCCGGATACCTACAACTATTACATCGTCGTCGAGGCCGTCGGTCGAGATGGCAAGGTCATCCCGCAGACGATCCCGAACGAGGAGACGGGCCAGCGCGAGACCGTCAAAACCTGGGCCGTACGAGTATCGCGGGATGTGCTCGCCCGTGTCGAGGCAGACAAGAAGGATGACGGCATCGTGCAGAAGGCCGAGGTTGGCGCCAAGTCGCGCGGACGGATCGACCGCGACTGGTCGATCCCGGTCCCGGGCGGCATGATCACGCGCTGGTAGGGGCAGGATGGCAACCGGACAGCAGACGCTCGCGGAGATCGAGGCGGCGATCGGCAAGCTCGGCCGGCGCGAGGACGAGCTCGGCTCGGCCCTGTCGGCCGCCAATGTCGTGCGCTCTGAATTACTCCAAAAGCGGACCGGCCTCGTTCGCCGGCTCGCCGAGGTGCGGGTGAAGAGTGCGCTGTCGGACGGGGTCGTGGATGAAGCCGACCGCCTGCAGAGCGATGTCGAGCTGATCCTGGCCGCCCGCCAGCGGACCATCGCCGGCATCACCCGGCGCAAGGCCGAAGCTGAGAGCCTTCACCAGAGTCTTCTCACTGAGAGCAACGAGGGCCTGAGCCGCATTACGGAGCTGGAGGAACGCCTCGATGCCCTGGCCGAGACGGCACGTGCGGCGCTCGCCGCTGACCCGGTCTACGCGACGGCCGTGTCCCGCCGCGACGAATTGACCGGCCAGCGCGCGAAGGCGGCTTCAAAGGTCGAGCAGGCGCGCGCCGATCGTCAGCGCAAGGGGGCGGTCTATGAGGCCGACCCGCTGTTCATGTACCTCTGGCGGCGCAGCTATCGGCAAGGCGCGGCCTATGCCCCGCATCCCCTCATCCGCTGGATGGACGACTGGGTGGCCGGGCTCGTGCGCTATAACGAGGCGCGCGCGAATTATTCGCTCCTGACCGAAATCCCGGAGCGCCTGGGCCAGCACCTCGCCCGGCTCGATGCCGACCTTGCGACCGTGACGACCGAGGTCGAGGCCATCGAGGCGGGCCGCATCGGTGCACTCGACGCCGACGGTCTGCTCGGCCAGATCAGGGCGGCGCGCAGACAGCAGCAAGACATCGACGCGCGGCTCGCCGCAGTGGAGGCCGACGGCAAGGCTGCGGCCGGTGAACTCAACCGCTATGCTCAGGGTGCCGACGACAGCTACCGGCAGACGGTGGAGACGTTGGCCGGCTTTCTCGACCGCGAGCGCTACGAGCGGCTGGTCAACGAGGCCCGCTTGTCGCCCGAGCCGGACGACGATGAGGTCGCGGTCGGGATTGGAGCCATCGACCGCGAAATCGGAACACTCGATGCGCAAACCCGGGAGAAGTCTGCGGAACTCGAAACGCTTGCCCGCCGCCGCGACGAGCTGGTCAAGGTCGCCGCCGACTTCCGCCGCAAGTCGTATCATCAGGCGGGCTCGGAGTTCGAGCCGGACTTCGACATGAAGGACCTGCTCGGCGAAGTCGTGAAGGGCGTCCTGACGGGTGCCGAATACTGGGCCCGTACGCGTTCGCGACAGCACTGGAAGAGCCGCCCTGCCGATCCCTTCCGCCGACAGTCCGGCTTCCCGCCGTTCGACTTCGACATCGGCAGCTGGGGAGGCGGAAGCGGCGGTGGTGGTGGCCGGCGCGGCGGTGGAGGAGGTGGTGGCGATTTCTCGACCGGCGGAGGGTTCTGAACGGCTGCCCGCCCCCGCGCACCGACTTCAGAACTCGACCTCGAGCTCGACCATTTCCTCAGGCTCGGCCTGCGCGTCGGCAGTCCATTCCTGCATGAGCGGCCAGGAGAGGATCAAGTCGCTATAGTCCTTCAGCGGGCCGTCGAGGGCGACGGAGTAGGTCTGGAAGCGCGTGCAGACGGGCGCGTACATCGCATCCGCCATGCTAAGCTCGCCGAACAGATAAGGGCCGCCGTAGGTCTCCAGGCACTCCGTCCAGATGGTCTTGATGCGCTCGATATCCGGGCGGGCGCCGGAGAAGACCTTGAACTTGGCATGGCGGGCCTTGAGGTTCATCGGTAGCGCCGAGCGCAGATTGTAGAAGCCCGAGTGCATCTCGCCGCAGATGGCGCGGCAATGGGCGCGACGCGCCTGATCGGCCGGCAGCAGGTGGACGCCGGGCGCGATCTCGTGAAGGTACTCGGCAATCGCCAGCGTATCCCACACGGTGATGGCGCCATGCGTCAGCCGCGGCACCCGCACCGAGGGCGACAAGAGCAGCAACTCCTGGCGGACGCTTGGGTCGTCGTTGGCGACCGGCTCGACCTCGAACTCGAGCCCGGCCATCTTGCACAACAGCCAGCCGCGCAAGGACCAAGACGAGTAGTTTTTCGATGAGATCGTCAATGTTGCGCGTGTCATTGCCGTGAAGCCCCCTCGTCGTCTGTATCGTACTGCCGAAACTTTGTGCGGTCATGCCCAGATGTTCGGCAAGTTATTGCGTTGCGTGCCTAAATTATTCTCGCTTACACTTGATGTACGCGCTTCGCGCTCAAGGTGCAGCAACTATCGAGCCAGCTCACCGGTACCGGGGGATCAATGCTCTACGAGACCTATCAGGCGCACGACGACGCACTCTCGCCGCTTCGCACCTTCGCCCAATCCACCTTGTCGCTGTCGCGGCATGCGGCGAGCGGGGTGCAGTGGCCGGGCGCAAGCCAGTATGTGGCGGCCATGGAGATGGTCTCGCGCTATCGGCTCACCCATACGCGGCCGGAGTTCGCGATCACGTCGGTGCGGTCGGGCAATGCGGATGTCGCCGTGCGCGAGGAGGTTGCGCTGTCGCTGCCGTTCGGCGACCTGCTCCATTTCCGCAAGGACAGCGACGTGCAACAGCCGCGCATTCTGGTCATCGCGCCGTTGTCGGGGCATTTCGCGACACTGCTCGCCGGGACCGTCAAGACGCTATTGGCCGACCACGACGTCTACATCACCGACTGGCGCAATGCGCGCGACGTGCCGCTGAAGGCGGGCGACTTCGGCGTCGACGATTATGTCGCCTACATCATCCGCTTTCTGGAGGAGATAGGGCCGGGCGCGCACATGCTGGCGGTGTGCCAGCCGTGCGTGCAGGCCCTGGTGGCGGCCGCCGTCATGTCGGCGGAAAAGAACCCGGCCAAACCCCGCTCCATGACGCTGATGGCGGGGCCGATCGACCCGCGCGAGAGCCCGACCAAGGTCAACGAATTGGCCGTCGCCAAGGCGCTGAGCTGGTTCGAGAGCATGGTGATCGCTCGCGTGCCGGGGCGTTACGAAGGGGCGCAGCGGCGGGTCTATCCGGGCTTTCTGCAATTGACTGCGTTCGTGGCCATGAACATGCAGCGGCATGTCGATGCGCATCGGAAGATGTACGCCCATCTGGCGGCAGGCGAGTTCGCTGAGGCCGAGAAGATCAAGACGTTCTATGACGAATACTTCGCCGTTCTCGACATGACGGCGGAGTTCTACATCGAGACCATCGACCGCGTGTTCCACCGCGCCGATCTCGCCCAGGGCCGCTTCACCTATCGCGGGCAGCCGGTCGATCCCGGCGCCATCCGCAAGACCGCACTTCTGACGGTGGAAGGCGGGCGCGACGACATCTGCGGGCTCGGCCAGACGGCGTCGGCGCACGACTTGTGCTCGTCGCTGCGCCCGCACCTGAAGCGTCACCACTTGCAAGCCAACGTCGGCCACTACGGCGTCTTCAACGGCCGCAAGTGGGAGCGCGAGATCTACCCCGTCGTGCGGAATTTCATCCTGGCGCTGGAGTAATACCGACCGAACGAACTCCTGACGCATCGCTCTCGGCAGACCGCGCCTTCCGGCCGGCTCTCGGAACGAGTGTGGGAAGGCGCAGGGCAAGACCTCCGCGCTTTCCTACGGACTTCGGTCTCAACCGGCGATTTTCGAGAAGTCGGCGACGGTCAGCGTGGCGGCGCGGATTTCCGACAGCAGTTTGAGCCGGTTATCGCGTAGCGCCGGATCATCGGCATTGACGATCACCTTCTCGAAGAAGTGGTCGACCGGGGCACGCAACTCGGCGAGCGCGCGCATCGCGCCCTCGAAATTCTCGACGTCGATGGCGGCCTTGGTGTCGAACTTTACTTTCGCGATGCTTGCGGCCAGTTCGCGCTCGGCCGGCTCCTTGAGCAGCGGCCCCGATGGCTCGCCGGCATAGGTCGCCTTGTCCTTCTTCTCCTCGATTCCGAGGATATTGATCGCCCGCTTGACGCCGATCAGCAGGCTGGCGCCGTCGTCGGAGGCGAGGAACTGATCGAGCGCGGCCACACGCTTGACCATCAGCGCGATGTCGTCCTGGCCGGGAAGGGCGAATACGGCGTCGATCAGGTCGTGGCGCTTGCCGTCCTCGCGCAGATGGACCTTCAGGCGGTCGGCGAAGAAGGCGAGGAGGTCGACGACCAAGTCGTCGCGATCCAGCACCTCGAACGGGCCGGCGCGATCCTCGAACACCTTCTCAATGTATTGAGAGACGTAGTGGCGCAGGAAGTGGCTCGACAACGGCACCCGCAAATCATTCTCCAGCAAGATGCGGATCACGCCCAACGCCGCGCGGCGCAGCTGATAGGGGTCGCCCGAGCCGGTGGGGCGCTCGTCGATGGCCCAGAAGCCGATGAGGGTATCGAGCTTGTCGGCGAGCGCCACCGAGATCGCTACGCTGTCGCCGTCGGCCTCCCTCGGCACGCCGTCGGACGCCCCTTTCGGCTTGTAGTGCAACTCGATGGCGCGGGCGATCTCGGGCTTGATGCCCCCTTTCTCCGCGTAGTAGCGGCCCATCAGGCCCTGCAGCTCGGGGAACTCTCCGACCATGCCGGAGACGAGATCGGCCTTCGACAGCTGACCGGCGCGACGGGCGGCCTCCGGGTCGGCGTCGACGGCGCCGGCGATCTGGAAGGCCAGCTCGGCGAGGCGCTCCACCCGATCCTTCTGGGTGCCGAGCTTCTCGTGGAAGGTAATACCGCCCAGCTCGATGCCCATCTCGTCGAGCGGGCGCTTCAGGTCCTGCTCCCAGAAGAATCGGGCATCCGACAGCCGCGCGCGGATCACCTTCTCATTGCCGGCGACGATCGCCTTGCCCTCGTCGCTGGCCGTAAGGTTGGAGACCAGGATGAAGCGGTTGGCGAGCTTGCCGGTCTTGGGGTCCTTCAACGAAAAGCACTTCTGATGCGCCTTCATGGACGTCATCAGGCATTCGGCCGGGACCGTGAGGAAGGACTCCTCGAACGTGCCCATGAGCACGACCGGCCATTCGGTGAGCCCGGCGTTCTCGGCGAGCAGGCCCTCGTCCTCGACCAAGGTCAGGCCGGCAGACTTGGCGAGAGCGCGGGCGTCCTCGGCGATCATGGCGGCGCGCTCGGAGGCCGGCAGCAGCACCTTCCTGGCTTTGAGCTTCTTGCCGTAGTCGATGAAGTCCTTGACGGCGAAGGCCTCGGCGCCATGGAACCGGTGGCCGCGGGTCTCGTTGCCCGTCGTCAGGCCCGCCACCTCGAAGGGCACGATGGCGCCATCGAACAGGCACAGCACGGACTGCAGCGGCCGCACCCACGCGAAATCCGACGAGCCCCAGCGCATGGATTTGGGCCACGGGAAACGGGCGCAGATCTCGGTGACCGTCTCGGCGATGATCTCGGGCGCCGGCCGGCCGGGCTTGTCGATGCGGGCGAGGTAGTAATCGCCCTTCTTGTCGTCCTTGACGATCTCGGCCTCGGCCAAACTGGCGAGGCCGGCCGCTTTCAGAAAGCCCTCGACCGCCTTCTCGGGGGCGCCGACGCGGGGGCCTTTGCGCTCCTCGCTGAGGGCTGGAGACTTGCCCGGCACGCCCTCGATGACCAGCGCCAGCCGCCGCGGGGTGGCAAACGCCATGGCCTCGCCGGTTTCGAGCCCGCGCGCCTTGAGGCCGTCGGTGACGAGCCGCTTCAAGTCCTCGCAGGCGCGGGCCTGCATGCGGGCGGGGATCTCTTCGGAGAAGAGCTCGAGGAGGAACTGGGGCATGGGGCGGGCTTTCGTTCGCGTGTGGAGTCCCTCTTCTAGCTGCGTCGGGGCGGGGATTGAAGGCGCAATCGCATCTTGCCGGGCGTGAGCGCGCGACCTACCTTCGGATCAGGAGGTCCCATGATCCGAAAACAGTTCTTCATCGACGAGGAGCAGAACCGCAAGCTCAAGGCGCTGGCAGAGCGTACCGGCCGTTCGGAGGCGGAGATCATCCGCGAAGGGCTCGCCACGGTCATCGACCGGCCCGAGACGGTGGGGAAGACGAAAGACGACGGGGAGGGCTGGCGGGAAGCCTTCGGGATCTGGCGGGATCGGGATGATCTCGATGACTTCTATGCCTCGCGGCGTAGTCAACGGAACGCGCGGAGGAGCCGCATGGAGAGCGAAGGACCTAAGGGTGACCCGGATCCAGAGGCTCGCTGACGGTGCTCATCGATACTTCGGTGATGATCGATTACTTGCGTGGACGAACTGCGGCCGGAGACTTTATGGACGGCCTCTCAATGCGGCCTTCCATCTCGGTTGTTTCGATCACTGAACTCTACGCTGGCGCCCGCTCCGTTGCCGAGGAAGACCGTATCGCGCGATTGCTCAGCGGGATGCGGGCCTTGCCCGTCACAGCCGATATAGCGCGCTCTGCTGGTCAGTTGAGCAAACACTATCGAGCAAGCCATGGAGTCGATGATTTCGACGCCCTGATCGCGGCCACGGCGGAGCATCACGGGCTCGCGCTCGCAACGCTCAACGTCAAGCACTTCCCGATGTTTCCGCGGCTTGCGGCCCCGTACTGACGCCGAGGCCGATACGACCGCTCAAGCCGGCTGGCCGGCCTTGGTCGGCTCGAACCCCGTCGGATAAAGACCGTTGACGTAGGTCAGGATGGCGTTGCCGAGTTCCACGACGGCTCCGGTCGTGTGCAGGTAGCCGAGGCCGACCGCGCACAGCGCCACGAAGAACCAGAACACGGGGCGCTTCAGAATGAGCGCTGCGGCTAGAAGGACCGGCACGAGGCCGATCGCAATGCCGATCCAATGGTTCATGACCGATCTCCCGTTGCTTGTCGGACCTGCGCGTTGGCGATGCCCACCGCCTATACTTTAGTCACGGCTTTAGGACAACGGTTTGACTGTCTTGCCCATGGGCAATCGGGTGCGGCCGGGCCTGTCCAGCCGGGCTGGGGCTGCTCGCGCGGCAAATCGAGTTGTGAGCGCTGTCTCGGCACAGCCGAGTCTCTCCGTAGACGGTTCGAGTCTCGCTCCCGTCACCCCTTCCTGGGCTTATAGACCCCGGCGGCCTCGTCCCAGTCCAGGCGGCCGAGGTCGCGCGGCTCGCCTCCCGCCGTCGCTGTGGTCGCCGGCTCGGGCGAGGCTCG
>JBGSQO010000158.1:0-2681 GCA_041738055.1 Filomicrobium sp. | reverse complement strand
GCTGTCCTGCCCGCCGGTGAAGCCCAGCTTCGCGAGCTTGGCCGTGTCGCCTTCGCCATGCCGCCCGTCCGGCCCCCAGTCCATCGAGCCCTTGGCGAGATCGAGCTTGCCGCAGGTGGCGACGTGGTAACCGGCGGTGCGCAGGGACCGGTAGAGGTTGGGGGCGTCCAGCGGCAGGTCGTGCTCGTTTCTCTTGACGGGGCTGCGGTCGTACTCGAGCCCGGTCGCGAGACAGGCGCGGCTGGGCGCGCAGAGCGGCGAGGGGCAGATGGCGTTCGTGAAGGCCGTCCCACGCGCGGCGAGCCCGTCGACGTGCGGTGTGCGCAGCGGCAGACCGCCGAGGAAGCCCAGCCAGTCGCCGCGATGCTGGTCGGGGAGGAAGAGGAGGATGTTGGGGCGCTCACCCATAGCCGGCTCCCTGATGGTCGTCGTGAGCCGTCATCCTTGACCCTGTGGGCAGCATACTGCTAGCCACAATGTGACAACGTTGGCCCGCGAGGGCGGCGCCAGCGCAACGACCGGGGATGGCGGGAATGTGGCAGCGGATCGCGCTCGCCGCGCTGATCGTGTCGGGCTTGATGCTCGGCGCGGCGCAGGCGGCCTATCCCGAGAGGCCGATCAAGATCGTCTTCCCTAACGCCGCGGGCGGCGAGGCGGACATCATTCTCCGGCTGATCGTGCCCCATCTCGAGAAGCTGGTACCGCAGCCGATCGTCGTGACCGCGATGCCGGGCGCCGGCACGGCGCTGGGCACGCGCTACGTCCACGACCAGCCGGCCGACGGCTACACGATCCTCTATATCCACCAGGCGATGCTGGGGACCGCAGCGCAGGGGATCTTGGGGTTCGAGCACAGCGAGTTCGTGCCCTTCGCGCGGACCGGCATCCTCACGCCCTACCTCGTCGCCCGTGACGGGCTGCCATTCTCCGACGTGGGCGGGCTGCTCAGCTACGCCAAGGCCAACCCGAGCACGGTCTCCGCGGCGATCTTCCTCACCGCGCACAGCCATCTGAGCTTCCTGCGGGTCCAGGACACGGCCGGCATCCAGCTCAAGCTCATCAACATCCCAGGGGGCGGTGCGCCCGTGCGCGCAGCACTCCTTGGCGGCCATGTCGACATCGGCGTGATGGGCTCGGCCCAGGTCCAGGACTACGCAAAAGCGGGCGGAATCAAGCCTCTGGCCTTCCTCGCCGGATCCCGCGACCCGGCGCTGCCCGACATTCCGACAGCCAGGGAGCAGGGGCTCGACCACGAGTGGCCGGTCTCGATGTGGTGGTGGTTCCGCAAGGAGGTTCCCGTCGAGATCCAGACCTGGTGGGCGGACCGCATCGAGAGGGTCATGGCGGACCCGACACTGCAGCAGGACCTGCGGACCAAGGGCGGTCTCGTCGACACGAGCTTCGCGCGAGGCGCGCCCCTGCGCGCAGAGGTCGATGCGGAAGCCGCCGCATACCGGGCCGTCGTCGAGAAGTACGGGCTGCGCAAGACGCCATAGCGCGCGCGGGTGCCGACCCACGACAGGGAGTGCCGAGCCGATGCGATCCCTCCTCCGCCTCATGGCCCTCGCGGTGACAATCGTGGCCGCACCTGCGTGGGCCGCCTATCCCGAGAAGCCGATCAAGATCGTGTTTCCGAACGCCGCCGGAGGCGAGGCGGACATCATCTTGCGGATGATGCTGCCCGAGCTCGAGAAGCTGGTCCCGCAGCCGATCGTCGTGACCGACATGCCCGGCGCCGGTACCGCGCTCGGCAGCCGTTGGGTGCGCGAGCAGCCGGCCGACGGCTACACGATCCTCTACATCCACCAAGCGATGCTGGGCGTCGCGGCGCAGGGTGTGCTGGGCTTCGAGCACACCGAGTTCACGCCCTTCGCCAAGACCGGACGGTTCGATGTCCACTTGGTTGCCCGCGCCGGCGCTCCCTACACCACGCTGAAGGAGATGGTGACCTACGCGACGGCCAATCCTGGCGCCATC
Source organism: Filomicrobium sp. (assembly GCA_041738055.1). Classification (GTDB taxonomy): domain Bacteria; phylum Pseudomonadota; class Alphaproteobacteria; order Rhizobiales; family Hyphomicrobiaceae; genus Filomicrobium. The sequence goes on along the minus strand of JBGSQO010000158.1, from coordinate 704 downwards.
AATGCCGGGGTCTTCCTCACGGCCAACCTGCACTTCATCATGCTGGGCATCCAGGAAGCGGCGGGCATCCAGCTCAAGATGGTGAACGTCCCGGGCGGCGGCGGCCCGCAGCGTGCGGCCCTCCTTGGCGGGCATATCGACATCACGACGATGGGCTCCGGCCCGGCCAGCACCTACGCCAAGAACGGCAGCGTCGTGCCGCTCGCGTTCCTCGCCGAGGAGCGGGACCGCTCGTTCCCCGATGTGCCGACATCGATCGAGCAGGGCGTCGGTTACACGCACGGCGCCCATCTCTGGTGGTGGTTCCGGAAGGAGGTTCCGGTCGAGATCCAGGCTTGGTGGGCGGACCGCATCGAGCAGGTCATGAGCAACACGGCCCTGGTCGAGAAGCTGCGGCGCGAAGGCGGCCTGACCGACACAACGTTCCTGCGCGGGGAGGCCCTGAAGGCGGATGTCGCGCGCGAGGCCGAGGCCTATCGGCGCATCGTCGACAAGTACAACATGCGCAAGCAGCCCTAGGCGCGTGGAGCGCCAGCCCGCGATCATCGACGTGGCGGCCGGCGGCGTCCTCGCCGTCGTCGGGGCTGCCTTGTGGGTTGATGCGCGCACGATCGCCGATTCGCCCTACGAGCCCCTGGGCGCATGGTCCGTGCCCCTGGGCGTGACCGCGGCCATCGTCGTTCTCTCCTCCATCCTCTTCCTGC
>JBGSQO010000145.1:0-2895 GCA_041738055.1 Filomicrobium sp. | reverse complement strand
GCTTCATGCGCCGGCTGCGCGAGCGCGATGCAACGGCGGCGCGGTGCCTGGAGTTCATCGTTCTCACGGCCGCCCGTAGCGGTGAGGCCCGCGGCATGTTGTGGGGTGAGATCGACTTCGGGGCTGCTGTGTGGACCGTGCCGGCCGACAGGATGAAAGCGGGAAAGGCTCACCGAGTACCGCTCTCGGCGCGGGCGCTCGCAATCCTCCAAGGTCAAGGCACGCAGCAGCCCGGCCAGCTCGTGTTCAAGGGAGGCAGGGAAGGGCGCCCGTTGAGCGACATGGCGTTCAAGGCGCTATTCGAGCGCATGGGCATTGGCGGCATGACGGCACACGGTTTCCGCAGCAGTTTTCGCGATTGGGCTGGCGAGGCGACGAACTTCCCGCGCGAGCTTGCCGAGGCCGCATTGGCGCACACGCTCGAAAGCAAGGTGGAAGCCGCGTATCGGCGGGGCGATGCCCTGGAGAAGCGCCGCGCGATGATGGAAAGTTGGGCCGCCTTCTGCGAGCTGCGCGAAAGTGCAGCGGTCATTCCGATGGCTCGCGCATAGCGCCCCGCTTCCTGTTTCTGTTTCGCATTTGTCTTTGCGGTTACACCCGTCGATATTTTTCGGCGGGTGTTTTTGCATTGGCACTTGCCAGCATGTCGGGTTTTTCAGCATCTTGTGAACACGTTCGCGGACACACGAGGAAGGAACCTCCGTCATGAGCACTTATGCTGAAATCGCCCGCACTCCAGCCGACCGGCTGTTGCGACTGCCCGAGGTTGAGCAAATCGTGGGCTTTCGGAAAACGAAACTGTATCGGCTCGTTGCCGAGGGCCTGTTTCCGCGACCCCGCCATCTGGCAGGTTGCGCGAAACTGTCGCGCTGGTCACTTGCCGAGATTGAAGGGTGGATGGCTGCGCAGTTTCGCAACTGAATCAGCCCGGAAGCCCGGCAATGCAAAGCCCTCGGCGCGTCAATCGTCGGGGGCTTTCGTTTATCCCGGCGCGCGAAAGTGGTTGACACGACCGCCGCGCGAGCTTCCGCGACAAAGCACGAAACGCTAGCTTCAATCACGCGGAAGCAAGATGCTCCCGGAAAGAGAAAGGGGTATGCAATGCCCAGCACTGAAACAGTCGTGCGACCGAAAGAGGCGGCCAAGCTGATCGGCGTGGGACTTTCCACAATCCGCAAGATGGCGAAGAACGGCGTCCTCCCGCCGCCCTTGAAGTTGACCGGCGACGGACCCCGCGCGGCCGTCGGCTGGCGCCGTTCCACAATCGAGCAATGGCTGAATGACCGCGAAACCGCGGCGCTGGCCAAGTGAAAAAGAAAACGCCCCGCAAGTGTCAGCTTGCAAGGGCGCTTAGCAGAAAGTTTGTCTTCCCATGTCTAGCAACGATAACTGCTCCCCGTCAACCCCGAGACCGCCGCAAAGTAAGCGACCGCCGGCATGGCCCGCGCCAGTTCCGAAAACATGGCGGGAGATTGTGTCTGCGGAAGCCGTTCGTGCGCTTCATGCAACAGGGCGGTGGGTGCCTCCGAGCGTGCATATTCTGCATGTCGGCCGCGCGTGCCGCCACGAGGACGTTCGCGTTTTCAACAAGCGGTCGGCCCCCAAGCACTTCGCCCGCAAAGCGGTTGGTCGCGGCCCTGATAACGACGATGCGCGAGTAGCAAAGATTTTCAGCCGGCTTGGCCATTTATGGCCGGAGGTGTTCTGTGACACCGTTGTTCTCGTGGGGACGCGGCACGGGCCCATGGCTGTTTATTTGTCGGATCGGCGCGGCGATCTGCATTCCCCAGAAGCGCTTCTGCGCTTTCTTGCCCGAGAACTGCACGAGGGCTTTTGGCACGACAATCTCGGGGCCAAAGTTGTCGCCGACGCCTGTCTCATCGAGTGGTTCCGCACCTACGGTGCGCAATAGACGAAAACGGGCGGCACGTGGTCAGCGTGCCGCCCGAAAACCTCTTTCACCCCTACCAAAAGCGAAAGGTTCGACCCCTCATGGAACCCGTACCCGAAGGATCACTTGCCGTGAATATACTCGAAAACAAGGTTGCTTCGCAACCCGAGAATGCGCCTTTGACACCGCTTGCTGGCGCCCTGCAAATGGCAGCATTGGGTTTTCCCGTGTTCCCATTGAAGCCCGGTACGAAAGACGGGATGCTGGTGAAGTCGTGGAAGGCGTGGGCAACGGTCAACCCCGCGCTTATCCGGGCCGCCGCAGCCGAACACCCCGGTTGCAATTGGGGTGCTCGTTGTTCCGGCCACCTCGTGCTTGACGTGGACGTGGTGGGCGAAAAGCGCGGCGACGTTGACCTGTTCGCCCTCGATGTGGAGCACGAGTTACCGACAACGCGGCAACACCGAAGCGCCCGCGGCGGGCTCCACCTCCTGTTCAAGTTGCCCGAGGGCGTTCAGGTCGGCAACCGCCAGCCGGAAGGCTGCACCGCTATCGACGTGCGCGGCGATGGCGGTTTCATCGTCTGCCCCGGCTCCACCTTTGAGGGGCGGCCCTACTCGGTGGCCGTTGACGCGCCCGTGGCGATGGCCCCCGCGTCGCTTGTGGCGGCCCTCAACGCGGCGGGCACCTGTGCAACCGCGCCCCCACCTTCACCCGCCGATGTTGACGCGGCCGTGGTGCGCTCGGCGCTGCTCCACTTGCCGAGCGGCATCCCGCGGCAACAGTGGGTGGAGATCGGTGCGGCACTTCACCACGGGTTCGGCGGCAGTGACGAGGGCCTTGCGCTTTTCAATGAGTGGTCGGCGCGCGGCGAAAACTACGCCGACTTTGACGACGTGAAGGGGCGCTGGGATAGCTTCAAGCCTGACCGCCAAGGGCCTGTGAAAACCCTCGCCACGATCTTCGACGCAGCGCAGCGCGCGGGGTGGCAACCGCCGCCGGGC
>JBGSQO010000093.1:0-2033 GCA_041738055.1 Filomicrobium sp. | reverse complement strand
GTCGCGCCACCGGTTGAGACCGGGATAGAGCGGGGCGCCGTCCGGATCGAGCGCGGGACCTTCGCTGTTGCTCGTGACTGCGGCGGCGATCTCGGCGCGGGTGGCCAGGCAAGGATACAGCAGTCCCAGCGCGTGCAGCTTCTGGATGGCCTGACGGTAGGCATCAAAGCGGGTGGATTGGCGCAGGACCGGCTGGTCCCAGGTGAGGCCGAGCCAAGCGAGATCGTCCAGGATCGCTGTCACGAACGCCTCTCGCGTGCGGGCCTGATCGATATCCTCGATGCGGACAAGAAAGCGGCCACCGAGCCGACGCGCGGTCTCATATCCGGTCAGCGCGGACAGCGCGTGGCCGAGATGCAGGGGGCCGTTGGGGCTCGGGGCGAAACGCAGGACGGGCGTGGGCATGGCAAGTTGGGTGAAGGCTTGATCGACCGATCTCATTGCGCGCATCATGGGGCATGCCCAAGAAAGTGTCCAAGACGCCGTCCCCGCCCCTAGCGATTGCGACGTTGGAGACGATGGAGGATGTCCGCCGCGGCGTGGTGGCACTGAAGGCTGCCTGCCCTATCCTTGCTCGCGTGCACGCAGAGGTCGGCGATCCGCCGCTGCGGCGCCGGGCAGGTGGATTTCCCGGCCTTGCCCGGATCATCGTCGGCCAGCAGCTCTCGATTGCCAGCGCGGACGCGATCTGGCGGCGGGTGGAAGCGGCCGTCATGCCATTCGATGTGGCGACACTCCATGCATCGTCCGATGCCGATCTGAAGGCTGCGGGGCTGTCGGCAGCCAAGATCCGCACGCTGCAGGGGCTGGCCGAGGCCATCATTGCAGGCCGCATCGCTCCCGAACGCCTCGAGCAGGCGGCCGAGTCGGAGGTGCGGTCTGCACTTTGCTCGGTTGCGGGTATTGGCCCGTGGACCGCGGATATCTACATGATGTTCTGCCAGGGGCGGGCGGATGCGTTCGCCCCCGGCGATCTGGCTCTGCAGGAAGGTGTGCGGATGGCCCGTCGTCAGGAGAACCGTCCCTCGGTGGCTGACCTAAGTCAGCTGGCAGAACGGTGGCGGCCCTGGAGGGCTGTGGCGGCTTGTATCATCTGGCACGCCTATGCACACTGGAAGCGGCGCTGAAGGCGGGGAGGATGCTCTATTGAGCCGTTTTCCCGCGTCGGACGCGCCGGCTTCACAGAGTTGACATGCATCGTTAGTATCTCAGTCCTGACGAGGGGGCGATACCTCGATTCGGGTTACAGGACCGTCAGGAAGCAGACACGTGAACAGTCACGCTGCGACAATGCCGGCTACCTTTCCGGCGCTTGTGTTGAATGCCGACTTCCGGCCTCTGAGCTACTATCCTTTGTCGCTCTGGAGCTGGCAGGAAGCGGTCAAGGCCGTATTCCTCGATCGGGTCAACATCGTCTCCGAGTACGACCGCTCGGTGGCCAGCCCCACCTTCCGGATGCGGCTGCCGTCGGTCGTCTCGCTCAAGACGTATGTGAAGCCCGCGCTGTATCCGGCCTTCACGAGGTTCAACGTCTTTCTGCGCGATCGCTTTACGTGCCAGTACTGCGGCGATCGCGAGGACTTGACCTTCGATCACCTGATCCCGCGTTCGCGCGGGGGTTTGACGCGGTGGGATAACGTCGTCACGGCCTGCGCGCCGTGCAATCTCGCCAAGGGCGGCGATATGCCAGAGGTGGCCGGCATGATCCCCATGCAGGCGCCGTATCGGCCGACGGTGTTCGAACTGCACCGCAACGGCCGGCTGTTCCCGCCCAACTACCTGCACGAGAGCTGGCTCGATTATCTCTACTGGGATACCGAACTCGAGCCGTGAGGCTGAGGCTGGCACCTCGCTTGCCCAGCAACGCATTCAATGTGCGGGACAAAAACATAGCCCCGGTCCGCAATGGTCCGGGGCTTTCGCTTGCGGGGTCTTGTCTGCGCCTTCCGACACTCGTTCCGAGCGCCGGCCGGAAGGCGCGGGGTGGGTCAGAACGACGGCATGGTCGGCGTCAAGCCGCGCGGCGCAGGGCG
>JBGSQO010000399.1:0-7686 GCA_041738055.1 Filomicrobium sp. | reverse complement strand
CCCGCCAGTTGCCCGGGCGCGAAGCGACCTTCCTCTGGTCGTCGCGGGACGAAGCGGAGCGCTGGGCGCACCTCATCACGGTCAATCCGCGCGTGAAGGAGCTGACGCTGGCCGAAGCGCTGGGCGACTTCCTGCCGGCCTTGGCGCGCGCGGGCCGACTCATCGGCTCCGACTGGTCGGCCGACGAGATCGAGCCGGAGATCGAGCCGATGGACCTGGCCGAGCGCCTGCGGCTGGAAGCCGTCGATGCCTTCGTGGCCCACACGACGGCTGAGGGTCGGGTCTGGACCCTGGAGGATGTCGCAGGCCCCGCGCTGCTGGTCTCGGCCACACGCTCGGACCAGTTGGTCCTGCCTTGCTGGTCGGATCGCGATCAGGCCGAGATGCGGATCGAAGGCCCCTGGGCGGAGATGCTGGCCGTCGAGATCCCGCTTGCGAACTTCCTTCGCCTGACGCTCCCTTGGCTCGCCGAGCGCGGCTGGCACGTCTCACCCGACCATATGTACGGTGCTGGCGGGCTCGAACTGGAACCCGACGAGATCGTGGCGCGCTATCGTCAGGTCCGATCTGCGGCGTAACGGCCGGTGCTCGGAGACGTCGTGTATCCGGCGGAACAGACGGGCCTGACCGGGCGGGTGAACTTGCATGGAGCGGCGCACAGTCCTGCCGCAGCCAATGGAGGTACACATGCCCAATGAACTGGGGACGTATGACCTGATCGTCAGCCTGCTCTGCGCCTTTTTCCTGCCGGTGATCGTCGGCCTCAATCTGCGCGAACGATCCGCCCCGCGTACGCCGATGTCCGCTTACCTCTGGGGTAAAGAACCCACACTCTCCTTGGTCGGGATTTCATTCCTGAGCCTGCTGGCAGTCTTCACCTGGGTCGAACTCGCCGTCCATTTCGGCTTCATAACTATCACCCTGCAGGATCGGCTGCTCCCGGTAATCGGCGTGCCGATGGCCATCCTGGCCTTCGCGGTGCTCGTCCTCACGGCTCGCGCCGTCTATCGAACGACGAGGCAAGATCCGACAACGCGATAAGTGGAGGCAAACCGGATGTCGCCCGAATACGCACTGGCGTTCCTCGTCGGGGCGGCCATCCTGGCCGTCCTGGTGTTCGTCGTCCTGCCCGCCCGCGCCGACCGACGTAAGCGCGAGCGCGAGCGCCGTCTCATGCGATCTGATCGCGGAGGTCGAGACCGCTGGCAAAACCCAGCTGAGCATGACGACAGGCTGGAGCCGCTCGCCTCGCGCCGTCAGCGCAACGGGACCACCGACAACGACTCCAGCGGTAGCGACTCCGGCGGAGATGGTGGCGGCGGCGGCGATTGATATCAACACGGAGAAGTTTCGACCCTCCTCTCGGTAGACCGCGCCTTCCGGCCGGCTCTCGGAACGAGTGTCGGAAGGCGCAAACAAGGGTCTTACCGTCCCGGCGCTTCGAGGGACGCTGAGTCGAAACATTGGCGGGACGGTAAGACGCGCAAACTTCGCGGTCAGCGACCGACTTCGCTTCGCGAAGCAGGGCTCCTCGCCCTGCACCCCGCCGTGGGACACCCTCCGGTCCTCCCGTCTTTTCCGACTTGGAGATAAAAAACTGGAGGGTCTGGGAGGCTGCGCCTCCCAGCGGGGTATGGGGCTGGCCCCATTTCGAGCGCAGCTCGAAGGGCCATCGCTCCGACCGGAGACGCGGGGACAAGCACGTGGCACGCCCACCCAACGTTGCGTTTGCGCCGCGCAAGGGTCGTGCTATCTCAGCGGATGATCCCCCGCCGCATGCCGTCCGGCCCATCCCATATCCAACTCACGACACGAAAGGGCGCCCCCATGAAAGCCGTCATCGAGGAGCTCGAGAAGCGCCGCGCCAATGCTCGTCTCGGCGGCGGCCTCGCCCGCATCGAGGCCCAGCACAAGCGCGGCAAGCTGACCGCACGTGAGCGCATCGAACTACTGATGGACGAGGGCAGCTTCGAGGAGTTCGACATGTACGTCGAGCACCGCTGCACCGAGTTCGGCATGGAGAAGACCAAGGTGCCGGGCGATGGCGTCGTCACCGGCTGGGGCACCATCAACGGCCGCGTCGTCTACGTGTTCGCCAAGGACTTCACGGTGTTCGGCGGTTCGCTGTCTGAGACCCACGCCAAGAAGATCATGAAAATCCAGGACATGGCGCTGAAGAACCGTGCGCCCATCATCGGTGTGTTCGATGCCGGCGGCGCGCGCATACAGGAGGGCGTCGACGCGCTCGGCGGCTATGGCGAAGTGTTCCAGCGCAACGTGCTGGCCTCCGGCGTCATCCCGCAGATTTCCGTCATCATGGGTCCCTGCGCGGGCGGCGACGTCTATTCCCCAGCCATGACAGACTTCATCTTCATGGTGCGCGACACGAGCTATATGTTCGTCACCGGCCCCGACGTGGTGAAGACCGTCACCAACGAAACCGTCACCGCCGAGGAACTGGGCGGCGCCAAGGTCCACACGACCAAGTCCTCCATTGCCGACAAGGCCTACGACAACGACGTCGAGGCCCTCCTGCAGATGCGGCGGCTGATGGATTTCCTGCCGAGCAACAACCTGGACGGCGTCCCTGAGCTGCCGACCCAGGATCTCGCGTCACGGGTGGAAATCTCGCTCGACACCCTCATTCCCGACAATCCGAACACGCCCTACGACATGAAGGAGTTGATCGGCAAAGTCGTCGACGAGGCCGATTTCTTCGAGATCCAGGAAGCCTACGCCCGCAACATCATCACCGGCTTTGCGCGCATGGAAGGCCGCACCGTCGGCATCGTTGCAAACCAGCCGATGGTGCTGGCCGGCGTGCTCGACTCGGATGCCTCGCGCAAGGCTGCCCGCTTCGTGCGCTTCTGCGACTGCTTCGAGATTCCGATCCTTACCTTCGTCGACGTGCCGGGCTTCCTGCCGGGCACCGCGCAGGAATACGGCGGCCTCATCAAGCACGGCGCCAAGCTGCTGTTCGCCTTCGCGGAAGCCACCGTGCCGAAAGTCACCGTCATCACCCGCAAGGCCTATGGCGGCGCCTACGACGTGATGAGCTCAAAGCACATCCGCGGCGATGTGAACTACGCGTGGCCGACGGCAGAGATCGCGGTGATGGGCGCCAAGGGTGCGGCCGAAATCCTCTATCGGTCCGAACTGTCCGACCCCGAGAAGATCGGCAAGCGCATCGAGGAGTACAAGGCCCGCTTCGCAAACCCCTTCGTCGCCGCCGAGCGCGGCTACATCGACGAAGTCATCCTGCCGCGCAACACCCGCATCCGCATCTGCCGCGCGTTGAACATGCTGCGCCACAAGACGCTCGAGAACCCCTGGAAGAAGCACGATAATATTCCGTTGTGAGGGGGCGCGCAGAGTTCGCTGCGCGAGCGGGGCTAGCCCCGCGCCCCAATGGGAGGCACAGCCTCCCAGACCCTCCAGTTTTTTACCTCCAAGTCATAAAAGACGGGCGGTCCGGAGGGCGTCCCTCCGGGCGGGTTGTAGGGCGGCAGCCCTACTCGCGAAGCGATCGACACACACGCCAATCGCCCTACTCCGCCGCGTCCGCCATCTCCCCCCGCGCCCGCCGCACGTCCGGCGGAATGGCTTCGTCGAGCAGCATCGCGAGGGCCTCGTCGAGACCCATGACCGTCTGCTTCTCCGAGCCGAGCCGCCGGATCGAGACCTTGCGTTCCTCTGCCTCGCGCTTGCCGATGACCAGCAGGACGGGGACCTTCACGAGGCTGTGCTCGCGCACCTTCAGGTTGATCTTCTCGTTCCTGAGATCGAGGTCGGCGCGCAGTCCCGCCGCCTTGAGCGTGGCCTGCACCTCGCGCGCATAATCGTCGGCATCCGACACGATGGTCGCGACGACTGCCTGCACCGGCGACAGCCACAGCGGGAAATGGCCCGCGAAGTTTTCGATCAGGATACCGGTGAACCGCTCAAGCGAGCCGAACATGGCGCGGTGGATCATCACCGGCGTCTTCTTGGCCGAATGCTCGTCGATGTAGAACGCGCCGAGACGACCCGCGAGGTTGAAATCGACCTGCGTCGTCCCGCACTGCCAGTCGCGGCCGATGGCGTCGCGCAACACGTACTCGAACTTCGGACCATAGAACGCCCCCTCGCCCGGATTGAGCGAGGTCTTGATGCGGCCCTGGCCATCCGCCTCGATCTTCTTCAGAACATCGCCCATGACCTTTTCGGCGCGATCCCACAAGGCATCGTCACCGACGCGCTTTTCCGGCCGGGTCGACAGCTTCACGACGATTTCGTCGAAGCCGAAGTCCTTGTAGATCGACAGCATCAGGTCGTTGATCTTCAGGCATTCTTCTTCGAGCTGGTTTTCCGTGATGAAAATGTGCGCGTCGTCCTGAGTGAAGTGGCGCACGCGCATGAGGCCATGCAGCGCGCCCGACGGCTCATAGCGGTGCACCTTGCCGAATTCCGCGATCTTGATCGGCAGGTCGCGATAGCTCTTGAGCCCGTGCTTGAAGATCTGCACGTGACCGGGGCAGTTCATCGGCTTGCAGCAGAACACGCGCTCGTCCGGAAGCGTCGTCGTAAACATGTTCTCGCCGTAGTTCTCCCAGTGGCCCGAAAGCTCCCAGAAGTGCTTTTCCATCATGTCGGGCGAATTGACCTCCACATAACCGGCGGCCTGCTGGCGGCGGCGCATGTACGCGATCAAGGTCTGGAACATGGTCCAGCCCTTGGCGTGCCAGAACACGGAGCCGGGTGCCTCCTCCTGGAAATGGAACAGGTCCATCTCGCGGCCGAGCTTGCGGTGGTCGCGCTTTTCGGCCTCCTCCAGCTGCTTCAAGTGCGCAGCCAAGTCCTCCTCGGTCGCCCACGCGGTGCCGTAGATGCGTTGCAGCATCGGGTTGTTGCTGTCACCGCGCCAATAGGCGCCGGCGACCCGCATCAGCTTGAAGGCCTTGCCGATCTGTCCCGTCGCCGTCATGTGCGGGCCGCGACACAAGTCGAGCCACTGGCCCTGGCGATATATCTTGAGGTCCTGGCCCTCGGGGATCATGTCGACCAATTCGACCTTGAACGTCTCGCCCTTTTCGCGGAAATGCCGCTTGGCCTCCTCGCGCGACCAAACTTCCTTGGTGAAGGGGTCGTTGCGGGCAATGATTTCGGCCATGCGCTTTTCGATGCGCGGCAGGTCGTCCGGCGTGAACGGCTCGGCCTTGGCGAAGTCGTAGTAGAACCCGTTGTCGATGACCGGGCCGATGGTCACCTGCGTGCCCGGCCACAGATCCTGCACGGCCTCCGCCATCACATGCGCTGCGTCGTGCCGGATCAACTCCAGGGCGTCCGCGTCGGTGCGCGTGATGATGCGGACCGCCGCATCCGCCTCGATGGGGTCGGCCAGATCGCGCAACTCTCCATCGACAGACAGCGCGATCGCCTTCTTGGCCAGCGATTTGGAGATGGCCTCGGCGAGCGCCCGGCCGGTGATCCCCTTTTTGTAGGCGCGCGCTGCGCCATCGGGGAAGGAAAGCGTGATGTCGGCCATGTCGGGCCCTCCTCTCACTCGCTGCAAACCACGCAGGTAAGACGGGTTTTTGGGATGCGACGGGGGTAATCACCGCCGCGCGGGGCATGTGCGCTCTGCAGCTACGGACTGTCAAGGTCGCCGCAGAAAACCATCGGAACCGCCTGCATAATAGTTCTTGTCGCGCCACTTTCGAATATTTACAGTTTTGCATGCCGGCCGCGAAGCCGGCTCGTCACCCTGTGATCGCCCGGCCGGCAGTACCGACCCTTGGACCCGGCGACGTCAGGTTTGCATGAGCGTGCACCAACGGACGGGTCTCAAAGCAGGGAGAGAAACCACAATGAAGGCAAAGACGATCACACTGTCGATGGCCACCATCGCCGCCAGCAGCCTGCTCGCGTCCGTGACGACGGCGCACGCGGAGGGCACCTACATGCGCAAGGGCAACCAGGCCATCAACGTCGCGGTCAAAGGCGGCAAGCTCTATTGCACCCGCGCCAGCGACGGCTTCGAAATGTGCAATGGCATGTCCAAGAGCGGCGGCGGCTGGAGCGGACCTGCCATGAAGCATCCGGACATGCCGGGCTTCATGACCTTCAACGGCAAAGTGACGATGGCGGGCTCCTCGCTGACCATCAAGGGCTGCGCCGTCGGCGAGTCGATGTGCGACTCTGAAACCTGGAAGAAGAAGTAAAGCGCGCGGCGGTGTTCAGTGAAGGCGGGGGCTGCGCGGGTTTTATGCTTGCGCCTTCCGACACTCGTTCCGAGAGCCGGCCGGAAGGCGCGTCGTGGCCCCCGCGCGGGGGACCAACCCGTTCGCCCTTCTGGAGCGACGGGCGTGCCATGAACTCCAGGCGATGGTTCCAAGGCCTGAGGCCTTGGTGGGGGTCGAGGGGGCAACGCCCCCCGTCTTCACTCGTTATGGCTCTGGCCGCATACGCAGCCGCTCGCCGCGCTTTCACCGCCTGAACGCCGCATTGGCGCCGCACCCGTTCACTAACCCTCGAATGGGGATGAGGTGGCTGGCACAGGTCCACGGGAAGGGACTGCCGGTTTCATTTGAACGCGCCGTACTCAGGGGGGCGTGTCGTAATGTGTTGCGTTTTTTTAAGACGAGCGACCCGGGTCCTCACCTGGCGTCGCCAGGAGTGGTCTGCGCGCATACTGGCCGCTCTCGTGACCCTTGCGGGTTGGGCCGGCTTGGCCACAGCCCAGGGGTTCACCGACATGAGCCTCCCGGCCAAACCGCGGGCTTCGGTCGCCACCACGGATCCAGCGACGGCGCGGTCTGGTTCGCCCGTCCGCCCTGCCCAACCTGCAGCGACGTTGCCCGACAGCCTGGTCGACCCGGCCCTGCTGGAAGCCGTCACCCGCAACACCGTGACGCTCATCGCCGGCGCCAGCGGTGAGACGTCCCTGGCGGCCGCCCACGATCTCGCCGAGGTCCTGGAGACGGCGGGTAACACGCGCCTCATCCCCATGGCGGGACGCGGCGGCATTCAGAACGCGGTCGATCTTCTGCACATGAAGGGTATCGATCTGGCGCTGATACCCGCCGATGTGCTCGGCCATCTGAGCACCAGCGACCGTCTCGGCGCCAACTTCCCCACGCGTGTGCGCACCATCGCCCGGCTGTTCCACGAGGAGTTGCATATCCTGGCGGGCTCGGACATCGGGTCGGTTCACGAACTTGCCGGGCGCAACGTCAATATCGGCCCGCCCGACAGCACGACGGCGTTCACCGCAGAGCGCGTGCTGAAGGCACTGGGCATCGCGATCGAGCCTGTGCGGCTCGGCCATCAGCAGGCACTGGCCGCACTCGCCAGCGGGTCCATCGCTGCCATGGCCGTCGTCAGCGGCAAGCCGGCCCCGCTCATTACCGATCTGCCGGTTTCCATGCGGGGCCTGCACCTGCTCGCCATCCCCTACACGCCAGCCCTGGAGGCCGACTACCTGCCCGCGCGGCTCGGACCGGCCGACTATCCGAGGCTCGTGGCTGCGGCCGAGCGGATCGACACCATCGCCGTCGGAACGTTTGTCGTCGGCTACAACTGGGCGGACGGCCACGAACGGAAGGCCCGTACCACGCGCTTTGCCGAGGCGCTGGCCAACAGCCTCACGGCCCTGCGGGATGCTCCGCGCCATCCCAAGTGGGCCGAAGCAAGCCCCAGCGCCCACCT
>JBGSQO010000083.1:0-2964 GCA_041738055.1 Filomicrobium sp. | reverse complement strand
CGCCAGTGCGGCGGGCTCTGCTTGCGGCCCGCGCTGCAGCCGCACGGCGGTCGCGGCGCCGTCGCGGAAATGGATGATGTCGACGAGTCCGTTCTCGAAATAGGGACGCTGCGGGCGCGTGCCTTCCGTGCGGCGCACGATCTTGATCTGCGCCTCCTGGAAGGCGCGACCGGCATCGGCCGAAGGCAGCCCGAGCGCGCTGGCGAGTTCCTCGGAATAGACATTGCCGTCGATCGTCGTGGTGCCGAGCGCGGTCGCATAACCAATGAGCGAACCGAGCACATCCTGGGATTCGCGGATGAAACCGGCGCGCGCATCGGTAACGTCAGGGTCGAGCGCGAAATCGCGGCAGGCGTCGATGACGAAGAAGCTCGCGGCGGGCTTAGCCAAGCCAATGAGTTCGATCGTATCCTTGAGCCTTATACCCGAAGCCTGCAAATCCTCGGATTGGCGAACGTCGGCGTCGGTGGGCAGCAAATAGTTCCCTGGAAAGCGGCTGTCGGCAACGCCATGGCCCGCAAAATAGAAGAATGCGATGACTTTTTCGCCCGGCGCCTTTATCGCATTCTGCGCCTCGATCTTGCGCCCGAATGCCACGATCTCCTCGCGCATGAGGCTGAGCGATACATCCTTGACGAAGCGGACGTCCTCGAACCCGAGGTCGGCCAGCGCCCGGCGGATGTTCTCGCCATCGATGTGGGTGTAGTCCAGCTGCGGAACCGACGTGTAGGCATTGTTGGCGATAATGAGGGCCAAGCGCCGCTCAGCCGCCGCGCAATTGTCGGCGAGCATGAGAAAAAACAGGGCTGCCGCTGCCGCCGCTGGAACCCAGGATGAAAGCCGCATGACTACGCCAATTTGAAAAGAGGGGATTTGCGCATCATCGTTCCTGGAAAAAGACTTACACCATGCATCGATTGGCGGGAAGCCGCAAAAATCGGTTCAACCGAGCCCGACACGAGACCTGCCGCGATCAGAACGCCCTATGGCCATGATGCCCTTCTCAATTCCTGCGACTGGAAAAATTGGATCCCCTGCGCATACGGCTCGTTGCGAGCACAGCAGCGGTCGAAGTCGTGGCCTGGACGGGCCAGGCAAAAGTCGAGAAAAGTTGCAGTCCCGCCACGATCGATCGGCCGCCGACGCGCCCTCTCCGCATCTGTCATACACCTGTCAGACGACGGTGCGAGACGAGCCGCTCTTTGCGGTGGCCCGCTAGCAATCACTGGCTGTCAGGAGTGTGGCGCTGTCGGGCGAGAAGGGGGCCGGCCTGCGTTCGGGCCGAAGGGGTTGGGGTCGTTTTCATGCGTAAAGTCCGTGTCGGTGGCAAGCTCGGCTTGCTGCTGGGGGTCGCCGTTTTTGCACTCGTCCCGTCCGAAGTGGCGGTTGCTCGAGAGTCGCAGACTTCAGGCGAACGTGGCCAGTCGTGCCTCGTGTTGCCACCTGAAGCGCCGCCGTGCCAAAGTTCTGACCCGAGCGCAGTGAAGCAGCGCTCGGCAGCCATCGCGGTGTCGTAGGCGTCGCCGACCGAGCCCATCGACGGCCGCACGCCTGCCTTGCCGCGGCAGGTGCCAAACCGGATCGAGGGGACCTCACCCCCATGTGCTCGCGCTACAGCCTGACCTCGCCGCCCGAAGCCGTGCGCGCCACGTTCGGGTATGCGAACGAGATGGTGTTCCCGCCGCGCTACAACATCGCGCCTACCCAGCCCGTGGCCATCGTCAGGACGAGCCTCAAGGGCGACCGCGAACTGGCGTTGGTCCGCTGGGGCCTGATCCCGTCCTGGGCGAAGGACCCCGCCAAAATCTCGACGCTGATCAATGCCCGCGGCGAGACGGCCGCCGAGAAACCCTCGTTCCGCGGCTCGATGCGGCATCGCCGCTGCATCGTTCCCGCCGACGGGTTCTATGAGTGGACCGGCAAGACTGGCGCCAAGCAGCCGCACCTGATCGGGCTGTCCAGCGGCGCGATCATGGGGTTCGCAGGCCTGTGGGAGCACTGGCTCGGCGCCGACGGCAGCGAGATCGAGACCATGGCCATCCTGACGACTGAGGCCAACGCCGAGATGGCCCCCATCCACGACCGGATGCCGGTGATCCTGCCCGAGGCTGCCTTCGCGGCCTGGCTCGATTGCCGGTCGGGCAGCGCCGTCGATGTCTTGGCGCTGCTCCGGCCGGCTCCGGACGGCGCGCTCAGGATCGAGGCCGTCTCGCGCGCCTTGAACAATCCCCGCAACGAGGGACCGGGCGTGCAGGAGCGGGTGCCGGGCAACCTGCTGTAGGGGCTGTGATCCGTCTCCGGATGCGTCAAAATGGACCAAGCCCGAATCGGATGACTGCGGACCGTGCTGATCCTAAGGTTAAGTGCCGATTTAGAAACGTTTGATATCAAAGTGATTTAGGAATCTGCTCTGTCTGGCATCGCGGCTGCATCCCTCTCGCGCTCGGCCCGTCAAGAGGTTATTCTGCAACAGTCAAGGATATGACGCTTTGCCGGCCTAAGACGGACCCGACCGGGCGAACGGCAGCCTGGGCCGGGGTGTGCGAGATGGCCGGGCAGGGTCCCGCGTCGAGGAGCTGAAGTGACATGGGCTACAGAGGTGAGGATCTCGATTTGCGCACCGCGCAGTCCTGGGTGCAGGGCAGCGGCGACCGGGGCGTTCATGACACCGGCGCGCGGGCGGTCGGCGAGGGCGCCCCGTTGGGCGTTGGCGAACGGGCGCCGATCTACGTCGACGACACGTTGCTGGCTTCGTGCAACCATGCCTTCGATGTGGCGCTCGCCCACCGCGCCGCCGAGGTCCGCATCGAACACCTGCTGTATGCCCTGACGCGCATCGATGCCGCCGCCGAAATCCTCGAGTCCTACGGCATCCGCGATGCCAGCCTGCGCCGCGAGAGCGCGACGGTCATCGCCAGCGAGATCCCCATCGGCCTGACCAACGGCACCGGCAAGCCGCGCCGC
>JBGSQO010000072.1:0-4839 GCA_041738055.1 Filomicrobium sp. | reverse complement strand
TGTCACTTCGGCTCAGCGGGGCGCGGCGGCCCCGGATCGAGCCCGCCGGAGAATACGCGACTGGCGCGGATGTCCTCGGCGGTGATGGTCGACAAGTCCTCGGCAGTGACGGGGCCTGTCGCGCGTTCGAACAAGCGGTTGGCCTGGCGCAGACGCGCGCGGTCGAGCGCGTTGCGGATCGAGCGGGCGTTGGCGAAGTGGGGTTGTTTGCGGCGCAGCGGGATGTACTCGGTCATCGCGGCCTCGGCCCCGGCATCGAGCTTGTAGGACTGGGCGCCGAGCATGGTCTTGGCGATCGAAAGCAGCTCGGTGTTCTCGTAGTCGGGGAAGTCGATGTGGTGGGCGATGCGCGAGCGGAAGCCGGGGTTGCTTTCGAAAAAGCGGTCCATGCGGTCGGCGTAGCCGGCGAGGATCACGACGAGGTCGTCGCGGTTGTTCTCCATCACCTGCAGCAGGATCTCGATGGCTTCCTGGCCGTAGTCGCGCTCGTTGTCGGGGCGGTAGAGATAGTAGGCCTCGTCGATGAACAGCACGCCGCCCATGGCGCGCTTCAGGACGTCCTTGGTCTTGGGCGCGGTGTGGCCGATGTACTGGCCGACGAGATCGTCGCGGGTGACGGAGACGAGATGACCTTTGCGGACGTAGCCGAGCTTGTGCAGGAGGCCTGCCATTTTGAGCGCGACGGTCGTCTTGCCGGTGCCGGGGTTGCCGGTGAAGCTCATGTGCAGGGTCGGCGTCTCGTGGGCGAGGCCGAGCTGGCGGCGGGCGCGCTCGACCAGCAGCAGGGCTGCGGTCTCGCGGATGCGCAGCTTCACCGGCTTCAGGCCGATCAGCTCACGGTCAAGGTCTTCGAGGATCTCTTTAACGCCGGATTTCTGGAATTCTGCCTTGAGATCGATCTCCGTGGGCGTTGCGGGGGTATCGGCATCCATGGCCATGGGCACGTCTCCTCGTCCTGTCGTCTCACGGGGCAATTAAGGGACGCTGCCGCCGGCTATGCTGGGGGACACGGCCGGCGACGGCAGTCAGAGTGTGGGAGGCGTCAGCGGACGGCCTTCCAGGAATAGACCTGCGAGCGCGAGCGCACGTCGGTCCGGGTCATGTCGAGCGTGGGCTCGATCTTGGGACGATTGACGATGAAGGAGGTGCGCACCGATTCCCAACCGCGCGTCGAGTCGAACGCGTTGATGCGGATGTAGGACTCCGGGTTCACCTTCCGGCACTCGGCGATCTCCATCATGACGCCCTTGGCATCCTTCAGGTCGAACATGGGGTTGCCCCACATGGCCCAGTAGGTGTTGCGCGGGTGGGGATCGTCCGTGTACTCAATGCCGACCGCCCAGTTGTTGCGCAGGCAGTAGTCGATCTGGGACGAGATTTCCTCGTCGGTCAGATCGGGCAGGAACGAGAAGCAGCCTTGTGTAACGCGCATGTTTTTTCTCCTTTGCTCTCGTCCGATCAACCGCTGACGCCAGGGGTCGGCACGAAGTCCGACGTGTCGGTCGAGGTGTAGTTGAAGGTGATGTCGCCCCAGACGTCGAGCGCGGCTTCGAGTGGTTTGCACCACTTGGCGGCCTTGCGCAGGATCTCGGGACCCTCGTTCTTGATGTCACGGCCCTCGTTGCGGGCAAACACCATCGCCTCGAGAGCGACGCGGTTGGCCTGAGCACCCGCCTGG
Source organism: Filomicrobium sp. (assembly GCA_041738055.1). GTDB lineage: Bacteria > Pseudomonadota > Alphaproteobacteria > Rhizobiales > Hyphomicrobiaceae > Filomicrobium. The sequence goes on along the minus strand of JBGSQO010000072.1, from coordinate 3,161 downwards.
ATGCCCATCGGGTGGCCGATGGTGCCGCCGCCGAACTGCAGGACGACGTCGTCGCCGAACAGATCGATCAGCTGGTGCATCTGGCCGGCGTGGATGCCGCCCGAGGCCACCGGCATGACCTTCAGCGTGTCGGCCCAATCCTGCTCGAAGAAGATGCCGCGCTGCAGGTCGACTTCGTTCTTCATCTCGCGGCAGACATTGTAGTAGCCCTGAACCGTCATGGGATCGCCCTCGAGCTTGCCGACGGCGGTGCCCGCATGGATGTGGTCGACACCTGCCAGACGCATCCACTTGGCGATGACGCGGAACGAGATGCCGTGGTTCTTCTGGCGCGTGTACGTGCCGTGGCCGGCGCGGTGCAGGTGGAGGATCATATCGTTCTGACGGCACCACTCGGAGATCGACTGGATGGCCGTGTAGCCGATGATGAGATCGATCATCACGATGACCGAGCCGAGCTCCTTGGCGAGTTCGGCGCGACGGTACATCTCCTCCATCGTGCCGGCGGTGATGTTGAGGTAGTGGCCCTTGACCTCCCCGGTCTGCGCGGAGGCGAGATTGACGGCCTCCATGCAGTACAGGAAGCGGTCGCGCCAGTGCATGAAGGGCTGCGAGTTGATGTTCTCGTCGTCCTTCATGAAGTCGAGGCCGCCCTTGAGGCCTTCATACACCACGCGGCCGTAGTTCTTGCCCGAGAGGCCGAGCTTCGGCTTGGTGGTGGCGCCCAGAAGCGGGCGGCCGAACTTGTCGAGACGCTCGCGCTCGACGACCAGACCGGTCGGCGGACCCTTGTAGGTCTTCACGTAGGCGACGGGGAAGCGCATGTCCTCGAGGCGGGCCGCCTTCAGCGGCTTGAACGAGAACACGTTGCCGATGATCGAGGCCGTCAGGTTGGCAATCGAGCCACCTTCGAACAGGATCAGGTCGTAGGCGACGAAGCAGAAGTACTCGCCAGGGCGGCCGGGTACCGGGTCGACCTTGTAGGCCTTGGCGCGATACTGGTCGGCGGCCGTCAGACGGTCGGTCCACACGACGGTCCAGGTGGCGGTGGAGCTTTCACCAGCAACGGCTGCGGCGGCCTCGATCGGGTCCACACCCTCCTGCGGCGTGATGCGGAACAGCGCGATGATGTCGGTGTCCTTGGGGACGTAACCCGAGTCCCAGTAGCCCATCTGCGCGTACTTCAGGACGCCCGCCTTGTAACGTTCCGCGCCCCGGATCTCGGTCTTGTTTCCTTCACCCATGGTATGCTCCTTTCGAGCCTTCAGCTTCTCTGATTGAAACCAGTTGTGAGGTCACGCCGCCTTGGCGACGCCCGTCTTCGGATCGAGTGCGCCCTTGGCATAGAGCTTGGCCATCTCGCTCATCGGCATGACCCTGATCTTGGAGGCGTTGCCGGCGGTGCCGAAGGCTTCGAAGCGCGCCTTGCAGACCTGGGCCATGGCATCCATCGCCGGCTTCAGGAACTTGCGCGGGTCGAACTCGTCCTTCTTGGAGTGGGCGATGCGGCGGAACTCGGCGGCCGCGGCCAGACGCAGGTCGGTGTCGATGTTGACCTTGCGCACGCCGTGCTTGATGCCGCGCACGATCTCCTCGACGGGGACGCCATAGGTCTCCTTCATCTGCCCGCCGTTGTCGTTGAACACCTTCTGCCACTCCTCCGGCACCGACGAGGAGCCGTGCATGACGATGTGGGTGTTGGGGAGCCGCGCGTGGATCTTCTCGATCACATCCATGGCGAGCACGTCGCCGGTGGGCTTCCTCGTGAACTTGTAGGCGCCGTGGCTGGTGCCTATTGCGACGGCGAGCGCGTCGACCTTGGTCTCGGCGACGAAGCGGGCGGCTTCCTCGGGGTCCGTCAGCAGCATCGACTTGTCGAGCGCGCCTTCGAAGCCGTGGCCGTCCTCGGCTTCGCCGTGGCCGGTCTCGAGCGAGCCGAGGCAGCCCAGTTCACCCTCGACGGAGGCGCCGACCATGTGGGCGAGGTCGGCGACCTGCTTGGTGATGGCGACGTTGTAGTCGTAGTCGGCCGGGGTCTTTGCGTCTTCCTTCAGCGAGCCGTCCATCATCACCGAGGTGAAGCCGTTCTGGATGGCCGAGAGGCAGGTGGCAACGTTGTTGCCATGGTCCTGATGGATGCAGATCGGGATCTGCGGATACATCAGTTCGAGCGCCTCCATCATCTTCGACAGCATGATGTCGTTGGCGTAGCTGCGGGCGCCACGCGAGGCCTGGATGATGACCGGACTGTCGGTCGCCTTGGCCGCCTCGAGGATGGCGAGGCCCTGCTCCATGTTGTTGATGTTGAAGGCGGGCACGCCATAGCCTTGCTCGGCGGCGTGGTCGAGGAGCTGTCTCAGGGTAATGCGGGCCATCTCAGGCGTTCTCCATCTTACGGGTTGTGAGGGCAGCGACGCCCGGCAGGGTCTTGCCTTCGAGCCATTCGAGGAAGGCACCGCCCGCGGTCGAGACGTAGCTGAAATCCTGCGCGACACCGGCCGCGTTGAGGGCGGCGACCGTATCGCCACCGCCGGCGACGACCAGCGTCTGCCCGGACTTGGCAAGTTCGGCAGCTTTGCGGGCAGCCGCGTTGGTGGCCATGTCGAAGGGTGGGATCTCGAACGCGCCGAGCGGACCGTTCCAGACGATCGTTCTGGCGGTTTCGAAGCGGGCCGAGAAGTCGGCGACCGAGGCGGGGCCTGCATCCAGGATCATGGCGTCCGCCGGACAGGCCGAGGCCGGAACCGTCTCGTTGGCCGCCCCCGCCTTGAACTCGCGGGCGATGACGACGTCGGTCGGCAACACGATGGTGCAGCCCGAGCCGGTGGCCTCAGTCATGATGCGGCGGGCGGTGTCCAGCAGGTCGTGCTCGCACAGCGACTTGCCGACGTTGACGCCCTGCGCGGCCAGGAACGTGTTGGCCATGCCGCCGCCGATGACGAGCTGGTCGACCTTCTTGATCAGGTTGCCGAGCAGGTCGAGCTTGGTCGAGACCTTCGAGCCGCCGACGACCGCGATCACCGGGCGCTCGGGCTTCGACAGCGCCTTGGCGAGCGCCTCGAGCTCGGCCTGCATCAGCCGGCCGGCGCAGGAGGGCAGGTAGTAGGTCACGCCCTCGGTGCTGGCGTGGGCGCGATGCGCGGCGGAGAAGGCGTCGTTGC
>JBGSQO010000058.1:0-1913 GCA_041738055.1 Filomicrobium sp. | reverse complement strand
GCGTGGCGGTCAGCACCTCGCGCAGCACGCTGCCACGAATCGAGGCTCCGCCCAGATCGACGGCCTCGCCGCGGCTTGCCGCCGAGATCAGCAGGCTCTCGGCCTCGCTGAGGACCTCGGGTCCCTCACCCTGCCCGTGCGGCATCACTCGATGGCCCCCGATGACCCGTTGCGTTCGACGATCCCCATCCCCCCACACCTTAAGGCCCTCGTTGAAAGTGGTCGAGTGCGCGTCGGGCACATGGTCAAAATTCGGCACGCAATCCGGGCTATGTTCGAAGGGCTCGACAAACCGGCAGCCATACCCCTAAACAGGCTGAGGCGTCGCCGGCAAGGCGTCTATGATCCGGGGGCGGATGGGGCGACGTCGCCCAGTGCGATGTCAGGACGGGAGTTGGTCGTCATGTCCGCTGAAGTCGATTCGCGTGGCAAGGCTGCACCGACGGCTGGCGGCCAAGTGCATCCGGCCGGCACCGCTTCGGGGGGCAGCGCCGCCATCATACCCGAAAGCACCCACGTCGAAGCGGTCTCCTCGCAATTGGCCGGCGCCGATATCCTGAAGCCCGACGAGGAGCGCGACCGCGAGCGGTTCATCCCGGTGACCCGGTTTGCGCTGATGGACCGGCTGACGGCCCGCGATGCATGGGGCCCCGGCGAGGCGAAGGCCGCGCGTCGCTTTTTCCACTATCTCGATTACTGGCGGCATCAGCGCTACAGCAAGAAGCTCCTGGAACTCGAACAGCTCTACGAGCCGTTCAGTCCCGACAGCGATCTCCTGCTGACGCGGAAGTTCGCGCCGCAAGAGATGACTGTGATGCAGTCGCGCGTCATGTCCGAAATTACCAGCATCCTGGCGCAGGCGAACTACGAGCGCATCGATCCCTCCGACGTGAACAGCGAGCTGGCGACGGGGACGCACTACGGTCTCGACCTCAAGGTCGACTTCGGACTGTTCGAGGAGTGCCTCATCTACTATCGCGGCGCGTCGACGCGGAAGGACCAGCGCCGTGTGCTGCGCAAGTTCCTGCGCAAGGAAGAGTTCGATGTGCCGATCTTTCAGCGGCTGTTCCTGCTGTTCAAGCTGAAGCCGCTGGAGACCCGCGCCGAAGAGATCATGGCCGCGGAGAAGGTCAGCCGCAAGGAAGCCACGAAGGCCGCCAAGCGCGAGCGGGCGCACCTGCCGGCGGCCATGACCCCGGGCAACATGTACCTCAAGCTGTTCAAGAATATCCCGCGGTCCGACATCGAGATGGTGTTTCCCAATACCATCGTGAAATTCCGCCTGAAGGACAAGATCACCCTCGGCGTGACGAGTGCCGGCGGCATCGGCATGACCACAGTGGCCGCCGCCGGCAAGATCGCGCTGTTGTTCACGAACCCGATCATCGCGGCGGGCGCGGCGGTCGGCATCGGCGGCGCGCTGTTCCGCCAGGCGATGAACTTCGTCAACACCAAGCAGCGCTACATGGTCATCATGGCGCAGAACCTCTATTTCCATTCCATGGCCGACAACCGCGGCGTGATGATCAAGCTGATCGACCGGGCCGCCGAAGAGGACGTCAAGGAAGAGATCCTGCTCTATGCCGTGCTCGCCAAGGAGCGGGCACACGTCAGCGAGCTGAAGGCCATCGACATCGCTATCGAGCAGTACCTGCAGGCGACCTTCGGCATCGACGTCGATTTCGACCTTCATGATGCCCTCGACCGGCTGAAGGCCGACGGGCTGGTCCGCGTCGATGCCAACGGCTATCTGGAGACGCTGTCGCCGGTCGCTGCCGCCGCGCACCTCGACAAGATGTGGGACAGCGTCTTGGACGACCTTCCCGACATCGAGACCATGGTCGGCGAGGAGTTCGAGTCGGCCGCAGCGCCTCCGTCTCCCCCCGCACCGGCCGCCACCGAAGCGCCTGCCA
>JBGSQO010000048.1:0-2446 GCA_041738055.1 Filomicrobium sp. | reverse complement strand
GTCGCGCCCGGCGTCTCACCGGGTTCGGCGGACGCGGCGCTGATCGCGCAGATCGCCATCGCCATTGCAGCGCTGCCGCGCCACACCGTTCTGATGACGCCGGCCGCCGCTCGGCTTCGCGCTCGAATTTCCGAACTGGTATCGCTATGGTGCATTTAGTTTTCCAACGACCTCTTTCTTTTCACATCAATTTGAGGACCAGATGACGAAGCTCGGTTGGATTTCAGCACTCCTTTTCCTGGCTCAGGCCGCCTACTTCGGCCTCGCACTTACTGAGCTTCCCCGTCTCAAAAGCAACTCGGATCAGGTGCACCGCATGCGCTGCGAGGACGTGCAGCGCTCGGGCTCGGAGAACGATTATCTCTCCTGCCTGTCGAACGCGGGCACGCTCAGCTCCGACTATGCCTCGAAAATCCGCTGGCACTGGATCGGCTTGGGCGTGTTCTCGGCGCTGACGCTCGCCGGCGTCGCCATGGGCCGACGCGGCGCGACAGCGAGGGCTTGACCAACACAAGGCATACTCAGAAGCGCGCGATCAGCCCCGTCCATTGCATGATTTGCAGCGCGCTTGTGATCAGACCCAGGAGGCCGGAAGCCTTGAAGACGAAATCCCATACCCCGTCGGGCCAGCGGAACAGCTTCGAGGTGAAGACGTTGTTCAATGCCGCCGCGTAACTTTCCTTCTCTCGCTGGGCGTGATTGGCGGCGCTGACCAGCGCAATGACACCGAAGAGCAGCCACGCCCAGATCGGGAGCGTCTTCTGTTCTATTCCATAATATTCTGCAGTGACCTGTCCAGCCTCCCTATTGAGCTTTTCGTTGATCAAACCGGAGATAAAGTCTCCATGACGGTCAGCTTCTTCAGGGGTCATGGTTGAGTGGTCGAAGGGCCGGTACGTATCATCGGTTTGCTTTGCTGCAGGCGTCATGAAGTTGGGATCTGAGCTGTCGGCTCCAGTCGTCGGCGAAGCCGCGCCAGGACTCGGCTGAGCCGAGACCTCATGGTTGGATACAGCGCTCAAGATCATGATGACAGCGGCTGCTAAGGCTGGAAGCCTCATCGGCAGGTCTCCCCCGAGAATGCAGTCGATGGCAGAAGCGCCTCAAAACCGGCGGCCGGTCCAACAGGACGCTGACGTGGACACTAAAACCGGGTTGCCTGGATTGTCGAGAGCGAGTTGAGCTTCGCGGCGGCGTGACTGCAGGCACGATGGCTCCGGCCGATGGTCCTGGTCCGGCGCCGCCAAATCGACACGCATGCGAGAAAGACTTGCCGTGCGATTTGCGATCGCCGCAGGCAACGATGCAAGGCTAGGGGGCTGGATGATCAAATTCCGTTGGCTGTTGGGTGCCACTATGATCGGGTGCGCTTTCGCGGCCGCGGATACGTCGGCGTGCGAGCCGGCGGCGAGCGGCGGAAGCGTGCTCCTCGGCCCCCCATCGGATGCTCGCGTTTCGGTCAAGTTCGGGATGGTGCGCCATCCGGTGCTGGGCAGGACGAGGCTGCACACTGGCTGGGACTATGCGGCCGCTCCAGGGTCACCCGCGCGGGCAGCGGAACGGGGGCGGGTCGTCCAGGCTGGCTGGTCCGGACCATACGGCAATCGCGTTGTGATCGATCACGGGGGCGGACTGCAGACGGCCTACGCACATCTCAAGAACATAGCCGTCGCCAACGGAGAGTGCGTCGCGAAGGGCTCACGCATCGGCGATGTCGGGTCGACAGGCCTCGGCACGGGGGCTCATCTGCATTTCGAAACCCGCAAGGACAGCAAATTGGCAGACCCGGCGGTATGGCTCGGCAAGCCTGATCGGTAGCTTGACTGAACTCGCCAGCTGCCTCGCACGGACCTTGTGCTATGGCCTGCTCAAACCTCTCGATCCCCTCCTCGGTTTTGCCTTCTCCTGAATGCGGGCTGGTCCGGCCGACATTCTTGGGAATTGCACGAGGCGAAAAATGGCGCTCCCGATGTCGCAGCTTTTGAGTAATCTCCCCGAATGGGAACCCGACAAAAACATCTGGCAGTTGGCGTGCTAGCGGTGTTCCTGCCCGCAATGCAGGTGTCCGCGGATCAACGGCCGGCTGGCATGCCGTCAATGATGGGATGCGCAGCGTTCAGCGTGGGCAACCAGTCGGAACCGCCAGCGTGCGTGCGCTGCAAGCCGGGGTATCACTTGAGCAGCGCCAGGATCTGCATGCGGCTCGGGGATTTCGGATCGACAAGGGACGCTATACTTCCGCGTGCCCTGCGGCGTTGAGCATGCAAACCACGTCCCGCAGTATAGGAAACCCGCTTTGGAGCATTGAACGAAGGCGCTACGCGCCAGCCTGAGGCGGGTGCCGTTGTGCGCTGAGACGGTCGTGGGCGAGATCGGTGAGCGATAACAGAGTGGGAAGTGTCCTGGCTTGAGGATCAAGGGGTTAGCAACCCTACCCTCAAGACAG
>JBGSQO010000679.1:0-5093 GCA_041738055.1 Filomicrobium sp. | reverse complement strand
ACAGGACCGTGACATTGGCGCAAGTGGCGAGCGCGATGCGGAGGGCGGCGGCCAGTACGGCGTCAGGCACGATGTGGGTGGCTGGCGCGCCGTCGTCGAGCAGGTTGTCGTAGGTCATCAGGACCGGGCGCAGGCCTGCCTGGAGCGGGCTGTCGGTGATCTCGATCTGGCGAACCGGTTGGGCGTTCGGCGCCACGATCTCCCAGGCGCCGAGCCGCTCGAGGAGGTGCTGGGACGCGGCCGAAATGGCGAACGCGCGCGGGCTGTCGGACGGGACCGTCGCAGCAGCGGGCGCAGCATCGATAAGGGCAATGGACAGGTCCCCATCGAGGCCCTTGGCCAGCGCGCAGGCCAATGCGAGCCCAGTGTAGCTGGCGCCCGAAACGACGATGTCGAAGTGGCGGATGGCGGCCGTCATGGAGCGTTCTCTATTTCTCAGGTTTGCACGTCCTCCTCTCCCCATTGCACGTGCAGGGTCATGGGGGGAGAGGGGACGCCAGCGCCGGGTCGCAGGGCGCAAAGATTCCCGTCACTAATTCGTAGCACCCCTCCGACCGGGCGGGTAGGCAACACGGCAGCGCAGTCCATCAGCAGGGAGAGCCGCGCAATCTGCCTGGATTTCGCCCAATTTCAAATGAATGCATAAAAATTGTGCTTACTTGGAGGGCCTCCGCCCGTCCTGCATCGGGGTGCAATTAGGAATTGTAAGCAAATGCATAATGTTACGCCATAGCGGGCGAGGTGGCACAATCCTTGACTATGGGTTTGCGGAGATTGGGGCCCGGTTGGTCTCGATCGATCCAGCCGCCGGGACCGGCAGCGTCGGCCCAAACCCAAGGGCCGGGGTGTCGACGGCAACCGCACAGGGGGTCTATGACCATGAAACTGCTGACTGCAATCATCAAGCCTTTCAAGCTCGAGGAGGTCAGAACTGCGCTGACCGATCTCGGGCTGCAAGGCATGACTGTCACTGAGGTGAAGGGGTACGGGCGCCAGAAGGGCCATACCGAGATCTACCGCGGCGCCGAATACGCCGTGAGTTTCCTGCCCAAGATCAAGATCGAGGTCGTCGTGCCGGCCGCCCAGGTCCAGAAGGCCGTGGAAGCGGTTCAGACCGCCGCCAGGACTGGTCAGATCGGCGACGGGAAGATCTTCATCTCGCCCATCGAGCACACGGTTCGCGTCCGCACGGGCGAGACCGACGAGACCGCGCTTTAACGCGTCACCCGATCCCGTCGTTCAGACTCTGGAGAAAGCCTTCATGACATTCGATCTGCTCGCCCAACGCGCGAGAACCCTCGCTGCTGCTGGACTTCTCAGCCTTGCGGCAACCCCCGCGCTGGCTGCGCCCGACAAGGGCGATACCGGCTTCATGTTCCTGTCGACCGTGCTCGTCCTGCTCATGACGATCCCGGGTCTTGCCCTGTTCTACGGCGGACTCGTGCGCGCCAAGAACATGCTGTCCATCCTGATGCAGGTGTTCGCCATCACGTGCGTCATCGCTATCGTCTGGCTCACCTACGGATACAGCCTTGCGTTCACCGGCAGCGGTGGTGCGCTCAACCCCTACATCGGCGGGCTGAGCAAAGCATTCCTCGGCAACATCAAGTTGGATGCCGAAGGGGCGACGTTCTCGAACGGCGTGTACATCTACGAGTACTCGTTCATCGCGTTCCAGATGACGTTCGCCTGCATCACGCCGGCGCTGATCGTCGGCGCGTTCGCCGAGCGCGTGAAGTTCTCCGCGCTGCTCGTGTTCAGCATCCTTTGGGTGACGCTCGTGTACTTCCCCATGGCCCACATGGTCTGGTACTGGGGCGGTCCGGACGTGTTCGGCAATGCCGCCAAGGCGCTGGCCGAGGCAACCAAGGCTGGTGATGCCGCCAAGATCGCCGAGGCGACTGCCGCACTCGATGCCGTCAAGGCCGACGTCGGCTATCTGTTCGGCCTGGGTGCTCTCGATTTCGCCGGCGGCACGGTCGTGCACATCAACGCCGGTATCGCGGGCCTCGTCGGCGCGCTTCTGGTCGGCCGTCGCGTCGGCTATGGCCGCGAGGCGATGACTCCCCACTCGCTGACCATGACCATGATCGGCGCCGCGCTGCTGTGGGTCGGCTGGTTCGGCTTCAACTGCGGCTCGAACCTCGAAGCAAGCGTTGTGGCGGTCCTCGCAATGCTCAACACCTTCGCGGCAACGGCAGCTGCAGGCGTGGCCTGGATGCTGATCGAGTGGGTGGTCAAGGGTAAGCCCTCGCTGCTCGGCCTCGCGTCAGGCGTCGTCGCCGGTCTCGTCGCCGTCACTCCAGCGGCTGGTTTCGCCGGCGTGATGGGTTCTCTGGTGTTGGGTCTCGTCGCTGGTATCGTCTGCTTCTTCTTCAGCACGGCCGTGAAGAACGCGCTGGGCTATGACGACAGCCTCGACGTGTTCGGCATCCACGGCATCGGCGGTATCGTCGGCGCCATCGGCACCGGCATCGTCGCCAACCCAGCTCTCGGCGGCGCTGGCATCCCCGACTACATTACGAAGCCGGGCGAACTCTACGTCTCCGAGACCTACGACACGATCGGCCAGGTGATGATCCAGGCCCAGGCGGTCGGTGTCACGATCCTGTGGTGCGGTATCGTCTCGCTCGTGCTGTTCAAGCTCATCGACCTGACGATCGGCCTGCGCCGCTCGACCGACCAGGAACGCGAGGGCCTCGACCTCGTCGATCATGGCGAGCGTGCCTACAGCTACTGATGATCACGACTACGGCGGGGGGCTCGTTTCGGCGGGCTCCCCACCCCAATTCAGATGTCACGACGAGATCAGGCTGCTCGTTCAGATCGATTGTATTGAGCGCCGAGTGCGCGATGATCTGCCGAACAAGCCGGTGCCGTGGCGCGGCGGGCATCCCAGAGGAGTGAAGAGCCATGAAACTGATCACCGCGATCATCAAGCCGTTCAAGCTCGAGGAGGTGCGGAGCGCGCTCACCGAGATCGGTGTGCAAGGCCTGACCGTGACCGAAGTCAAAGGCTATGGCCGCCAGAAGGGACATACTGAAATCTATCGCGGCGCCGAGTATGTCGTGAGCTTCCTGCCCAAGCTCAAGATCGATATCGTGTTGCCCGACGAACTCGTGGGCAAGGCCGTCGAGGCTGTGCAGAAGTCGGCCAACACCGGCAAAATCGGTGATGGCAAGATTTTCGTATCGCCGATCGAGCATGCCGTGCGCGTGCGGACAGGAGAGATCGACGATACGGCTCTGTGAGTCCTTCTGTCTTCGCGCCTTCCGACACTCGGTCCGAGCGCTGGCCGGAAGGCGCAGTAGCTTTGTTATAAGGCGTCGAAGGGCTACGTGGACTTTGAATTCAGCTCCCGAGCGCGACCCATCCCTAGGCGTGCTCACATCCTGGCCCGGAACCGCCACTGGTCTCCGGGCCTTTTTGTTTGCGCATGGCGACTTCCCTTCGGGGAGCCGGCCGTCATGCGCGTAGAGGAGGGGGCCGGCCGGAAGGCGCAAATCGAACGCTTCACCCGTCGTTGGCCGCTTTGGCCCGGACCATCCCGGTTGCGACGATCTCCCGTCGTCCGTTGGCATTGGCGGGGCTGACGACGCCGTCCCGCTCCATGCGCTCGATGAGGTCGGCGGCCCGGTTGTAGCCGATGCCGAGCCGGCGCTGCACATAGCTGACGGAGGGCTTGCGATCGGCGAGCACCATCTCGACCGCCTTCAGATACAGCGCCTCGATATCCGGTCCAGCCTGGGCGTCGTCTTCGGCGCGATCGGCTGCGTCGACCCGCTCGATTGCCTTAACCAGATCGTCGGCATAGCCCGGTCCCGGTGAGGCCCTGAGGAACTCGGTGATCGCCTCGACCTCCTCGTCGGCGACGAACGCGCCATGCACCCGCGTCACCTGCCCCGCGCCGGTCTGATGCAGCATGTCGCCCTGACCCAGCAGTTGTTCGGCCCCCTGCTCGCCGAGAATAGTGCGGCTGTCGATCTTGGAGGCGACGCGGAAGCTGATGCGGGTCGGGAAGTTCGCCTTGATGGTGCCGGTGACGACATCGACCGACGGCCGCTGGGTTGCCACGACGAGGTGGATGCCGGCCGCCCGGGCCTTCTGCGACAGCCGCTGGATGGCGGTTTCGACCTCTTTGCCCGCTGTCATCATCAGGTCGGCCAACTCGTCGATGACGACGACGATGTAGGCCATCGCGTCGAAATCCATCTGCTCGTGTTCGTAGATGGCAAGCCCCGTGCGGCGGTCGAATCCGGTCTGCACGACGCGTGCGATCATCTCGCCGCGCTTCTTGGCGTTGCGCACGCGGTTGTTGAAGATGTCGATGTTGCGCACCGACAGCTTGGCCATCCGCTTGTAGCGCTCCTCCATTTCGGAGACGACCCACTCCAGCGCCGCCACGGCCTTCTGCGGATCGGTGACGACGGGCGCCAGCAGATGCGGAATGCCGTTGTAGGCCGACAATTCCAGCATCTTGGGATCGATCATCACCAGCCGGCAGGTCTCGGGCCCGTGCCGATAGATCAGCGACAGGATCATGGCGTTGATGCCGACCGACTTGCCCGATCCGGTGGTGCCGGCGACCAGCAGATGCGGCATGCGGACGAGGTCGGTGACGACGCTTTCGCCGCCGATGGCCTTGCCGATGGCCAGCGGCAGCACGCCCTCAGCGGACCGATAGGCTTCTGTTTCCAAGAGTTCGCGCAACACGACCGGCTCGCGCCGCATGTTGGGGATCTCGATGCCGATGACGCTGCGGCCCGGCACGACGGCGACGCGCACGGCCGTCGTGCTCATGGCGCGGGCGATATCGTCGGCCAGCCCGATGACACGGGAGATCTTGGTGCCGCGCGCCGGCTCGAACTCATAGAGCGTAATGACTGGACCCGGCCGGATGTCCTTGATCTCGCCCTTGATGCCGAAGTCGGCGAGCACGTCCTCGAGCAGGCGCGCACTGCCCCGGAGCACCTGTTGGGTCAACTCAGGTCCGGGCAGCCCCTGCGCCGGCAGCCGCAGCAGATTGAGCGACGGCCGCCGGTAGGCGTGCTCAGGGGCCGCAAACGTCATGCCGTCGATGAGCGGCGAGCGG
>JBGSQO010000622.1:0-1653 GCA_041738055.1 Filomicrobium sp. | reverse complement strand
GGCGCGCGCCTCTGCGATATCGGCCGTTTCCCGCACGATGGTGAGGAGTGCCAGCCGGCCGGTCCGCGCGTTGTCGGCCAGCTTTTCGACCTCGGCCTCGAGCCGCGTCAGGTAGTGGGCGAGACGGAGGGGCGCCAGACCATGCGCGCCGATACGGGCCTCGAGGCAGCCTTCGACGTCGAGCCGGAACGGCAGCGCGGCCGTGCGGTCCTTGCCGGCAGCGCGCTTCGTCTCACTGTGCTTGGGCATTGCAAGGAACTCCACGAAGGCGGTGCATGCGACGATCGCGTTGCCTCTCGGTAGACCGGACCCGTGTACCCGCCAAGCCCTTCGCTGTGCGCAGCGCCGTTTGCAGGACGCCTGCCTTAGCAGATTCTGTCCGGTCAAAGGACAAATCGCCCGGACCCGTCACCGCCGGCTCGTCGTCGAGCCCGGCCCGGCGTCAAGCCCCCCAGCCCGCATCTAGCCCCAGCCCGGCCTCGAGCCGAAGGTGCTGCTGGGACCGGTCCGCTTCAGGGAGCCTTTGCGGTATACCGCCAGAACAGGCCCCGGTCGACGGTCACCTTCTCCAGCGACGGCTGACGCAGGTCGGGCGGGCGCACCCCGGTCGAGATCAGCGCCCCGATATCCTCGAGCAGCGCGTTGTTCTCGGCATAGCCGGAGTGGTTGATGCCGAGGCTGTCCATGCTGGTTGCGGTCGCATCGATGGTGTCGACGCCGGGCACGATGATGGGCACGCCGTCGGGCACGTCGCCGGCACGCGGTGCGCCGTTGACCTGCCGGGAGACCATCAGCGCCTGATCGTTCGAGGCGGCATAAAGCGTGATACCGCCGGCCACGCCCTCGATCGACTGCACGATGTTCTCGAAGTTGTCGCGGTCGACGTCGGGCGCCGCCAGGATCAGCTGGCTGAGCAGCAGGCCCTCCGGCAGCGCCCGCTTCAGGTCCTGCAGCACGCGCAAGGTGAGCTGGTTGCCCATGGAATGGGCGATGACGCTGATCTTCTTGGCGCCGGTCTCGGTCATCACCATGGTGAGGAACTCTTTGAGATAGCGCTCGGACTGGCCGGCGCTCTCGCGGTCGTAGGTATAGCCGAGCAGCGTGCCGGCCGACGGCCAGCTGTAGAGGAATGGCGCGCCATCGAACTCCAGGTCGTAAGCGATCTGGGCGGTGCGGTAGATGGCGTTGTCGAACGTCGTCTGATAGCCGTGCACAAAGACGATGGCGTGGTCCTTGAAGCGCGCCGACTTGGCCAGCCGCTCCTTGACCAGCGCCAGCAGCTCCGCTTTCGAAAGCGCCTTCAGCTCCTTCATGGTGAAGTGGCGCTTGGGGTCTTCGGCCTCCTCGTAGACCGTGAGATTGAAAAACGGCACGGTCAGCGCCCAAGGCCGCTCGACCAGCGGCTCGACGTGGTTCTTTGGGATCGTCACCAGCGCCTGACCCATGTCCAGCTTGCGGCCACGGTTACCGTCGTAGGCGATCCGCTTAGGCGTGTCGGCGCGGGCGCGATCGGTGCCGTAGTAGACCGGCACGACGGTGAAGTCCTCTTCCGTCTCGGAGGACTTGTCCACAATCTGCGGCTCGCTGGCGGGCGCTGGAGCCGCCGGAGCAGCGGGTGCTGGAGAGACGGGCGTGATGGAGCGCGAGCGCCGC
>JBGSQO010000619.1:0-14431 GCA_041738055.1 Filomicrobium sp. | reverse complement strand
GTGAGCTCCATGCCGCGCGCGACGGCTGCGAAGTCGGCGACAGGCTCGGAGCCGCGCAGCTCGACCGGCGTCGCAACCATCAGTTCCGGCTCGTGACTGACACGCGTCTCGATGCCTTCCCCGCCCGCCCGGCTGGACAGGAACACGAGTGCCCCCGTGGTGGGATCGAGGATGAGGGCGATGTAGACTTGGCGGACCGCCTGCACCGCCTCTTCGACCAGCAAGAGATGGGCTCGCTCGGTGAGCCCCGACGCGCCGACCGGGAGCGCCTTGCCGATCAGCATCTCGGCGGTGGCCCTGACGCCGCTCGGCGAGGCGGAGAACTGCACCCCGCCGGCGGCCCGCCGATCTGTGGTGCGGACTTGAGACTTGATCGCGAACCGGGACACGCCGAGCCGGCTGGCGGCACGCTCGGCCTCGGCCGGAGTGGACACGACCCGGCCGGGCGGAATGGTGATCCCGAACCGCTCGAACAACTCCTTGGCCTGGAACTCGTGGAGAAGCATGGAGCCTTCATCCTGATCCGTCGTCGGCATCACGAACCGGCACCGCGACGGCCATCACCTCACAGGCCCAGCATCGCCTCCAGCGGACCCTTCGGCAAGGGCACCAGGAACCACCGCTCGAACATGAAGAACAGGGCCAGCGGCACGCCGACTCCGACGAGGGCCGACCTCAGGATCGGCTCCTTGCCGAATGCGATCATGAAGCCGGCGATGAAGATCGCGGAGGCGACGTAGATGCCGAGGAACTCGATGCCCAGGATGTAGACGGCGAGCGGCACGAGCACGAGCAGGATGCGGCCGGCGCCACGGATCGACACGAAATCCTGGCGATCCTCGTCGCTGGGAAAGAACGCCGACTTGATGAACGTGATGAGGCTGGCGACCCCCATCATGGCCGCAACGATGAACGGAAAGAAGCCGGGCTGCGGGCCTTCCTGCTCGCTCCAGCCGTACCCGATACGCACGGTGTCCCAGATGACCACACCCGCGAGCGCTATCAGCGCCAGGGACACGATGATCTCGACAGTGCGGTTGGAGACCAGCAGAACCTCGTCGTGGGGATGTTCCGGCTGCATACGTCGCTCTCTCGGTTGGGCGCCGGTCTGACGCCTGAATAGGTCGCGGAAGGATGCGACTTGAAGGGATTGGATATGGCCGAGCCAGCGCTGCCACGACGACCCGGTCGCGGGCCGCAAACCGAAGGGTTCGGCAACAATGTCGGGCGGGCCAACGGTATGCGACCGCCGGCCCGCCCGGAGTGCTTACTTCGCCATGAAGCCGGCTTCGGTCATCAGGTCCTTGTGGGTCTGCTCGGCGCTCGTGAGCCAAGTCTTGAACTCGTCACCCTTGAGCGTCTTCTGATTGAACGCGCCGTTCTTCATGAACTGCTTCCAGTCGTCCGTCGCCATCACCTTGGCGAACAGGTCGGTGAAGTAGGCCACCTGCTCGGGCGTGGAGCCGGGAGCCATGAAGATGCCGCGCAGCATCTGGTAGCTGACGTCGACGCCAGCTTCCTTGCAGGTCGGGATGTCCGACCAAGCCATGTCGGCCGTCACCTTTTCGGTGTAGGTGCTGCGAGCCGAGTCGAAGATGCACAGCGGCTTCAGGTTGCCGGCCTTCCACTGCGACGCGGCCTCGATCGGGTTGTTGACCGACGAGTTGACGTGACCGCCGACGAGCTGGGTAGCGACCTCGCCACCGCCCTTGTAGGGAATGTAGACCATCTTCTTAGGGGCCGTCTGCCGCTCGAGCGCGACGGTGATGATCTGGTCCTCCTGCTTGGAACCGGTGCCGCCCATCTTGAAGGTCTTGTCGTCGCCGGCCTTGACGGCAGCAACGTAGTCGGCAGCCGTCTTGTAAGGGGCGTCGGCCTTCACCCACAGGATGAACTGGTCGAGCGCCAGCATCTGCACGGGCGTCAGGTCCTTCCAGTTGAACGGCACGCCGGTCGCCATCGGCGTGGTGAACAGGTTGGACAGCGTGATGATGATGGCGTGACCGTCGGCCTTGTGACCCTTGATCTCGAGGAAGCCTTCCGCACCCGCGCCGCCGCCTTTGTTCACGACGACCATCGGCTGCGTCATCAGGTTGTTCTTGGCGACCACGCCCTGGATGAAGCGGGCCATCTGGTCGGCGCCACCGCCGGTGCCGGCGGGGATGATGAACGTCACCGGCTTGGACGGCTCCCATCCGGCCGCATGCGCGCTGCCAACGGCGGCGCCGGCGGCCAGTACGGCAGCGGTGAGGCCCGCTGACATCCATCCCGTCTTGATCGTCATGTTCGATTTCCTCCATGGGCCACGCTGGACCCGCTTCGATTGGACTGCGGCGCATGTCGGCCGGTCACCGCAGTCGTTCATCTATCCGGCCGATTGAGACACTCACGCGGCGGGGGCTCGCTTTCCGACCCCGAAGACACTGCGCAGGACACTTGCCAGCACCGGCCACAGCGCCAGGATCACCCCAAGCCCCATGATCGTGCCGACGAGCCAGTTGGAGAAGAACACCGACAGATCACCCTGGCTGCCCAGCAGCGCCTGCCGGAAGCCTTCCTCGGCTTTGTCGCCGAGCACGATCGCCAGCACCAAGGGCGCCAAAGGATAGTCGAGCTTGTTGAAAACGTATCCGACGATGCCGAAGATCATCATCAGCCAGACATCGAACATCGAGTTGTGCACGGTGTAGGCGCCGATGGCACAGATCACGAGGATGACCGGCGCGATGATCGAGAACGGGATGCGCAGGATCGCGGCGAATAGTGGCACGCAGGTGATGACGATGATGAGGCCGACGACATTGCCGAGATACATGGAGGCGATGAGGCCCCACACGAACTCCTTCTGCTCGACGAACAACATCGGTCCCGGCTGCAGGCCCCAGATCATGAGACCGCCGAGCAGCACAGCCGCCGTCGGCGAGCCGGGAATGCCGAGCGTGAGCATGGGCAGGAGCGCGCTGGTGCCGGCGGCATGCGCGGCCGTTTCCGGGGCCACAACGCCTTCCATCTCACCGCGACCGAAGTTGCTGCCACGCGGCGAGAACCGCTTGGCGATGCCATAGGCCATGAACGAGGCCGGCGTCGCGCCACCCGGCGTGATACCCATCCAGCAGCCGACGATGCAGCTGCGCAGCGACGTTGGCCACAGCCTCAACAGCTTGCCCCAGGTCGTCAGAACGGTCGACAATTTCACCGTGGCATTGGCCCCCTGGAACTTGAGACCACCCTCGATCGAGGAGAGGATTTCCCCGATACCGAACAAGCCGATGACAGCGATCAGGAAGTCGAAGCCCGACAGCAGTTCGGTGTGCCCGTAGGTGAGCCGCAGCGTGCCAGTCATCTTGTCCAGGCCGACCGCGCCGAGCGCAAAGCCCAGGCACATGGCCGTCACCACCTTGAAGGGCGAGCCGCGGCTCATGCCGATAAAGCTGGCAAAGGTGAGGAAGAACACCGCGAAGAACTCGGCCGGGCCGAACTGCAGCGCGAATTGCGCGATGAGCGGCGCCAGGAACGTGATCATGATCACGGCGACGAGCGCGCCGACGAAGGACGAGGTGAACGCCGCGACCAGCGCCTCGTCGGCCTTGCCCTGACGCGCCATCGGATGGCCGTCGAAGGTCGTCGCCACCGACCACGGTTCTCCCGGAATGTTGAACAGGATCGATGTGATCGCCCCGCCGAACAACGCCCCCCAGTAGATGCACGACAGCATGATGATCGCCGAGGTCGGCGACATCGAGAATGTGAGCGGCAGCAGGATGGCCACGCCATTGGCGCCGCCCAGACCCGGCAGCACGCCAATGATGACGCCGAGCAGAATGCCGACACACATGAGTAGCAGGTTGAACGGCGTCAGCACGACTGCAAAGCCGTGCATCAGATTGCCAATCTCTTCCAAGGCCAGCTCCCCGTACGTTTCCGAGCGCTCATTCTTTTTGTAGCCCTCTTGCGAGGTGATGTCCCGCCTGCGCTGAGCATAGCAAGCGAGCATTTGGGAAAGACGGCCGACCTGTTTCCCTCGTGTGGCGACACGCGGACAGAACCGTCCTTCCATCAAGCATTCACATATGCGAAAGTAACAGAAGCTCGAGCATGCTCGAGACAGCCGTTGCAAGGTGCGATCTGAGGATAGGGATGCTCGTAACCGACCCGAACACCACCCTGTCGGCCATCCCCCCAAACTGGGATACCAGCCTGGGATACTGTATACTCATACGAAAGCGTGACACAATCTGGAATCGTACACTCGTCGTGCCGACCTGCAAAGTCACCGATATTACTAAATAAAATCAATGCTTTGGTTTGTCCCTTCCGCCGACCACAAGAGCATGAGACAGTCAGAGAATAGAGTTGCCCTCCCCAGTTCATCATTCACACTTGAGCTCTCCCGCTTCCTTGGTATATGGTATCCCACTACGCGCGGAGGAGATCGGAAGCTCATCCATGCAGCCGATGGCAACTGTGGGTCACGATATCGACGTCTTGCCGATGCTGCGGAGAGTTGGACGTCATCATGCTGTCGAAGGTGGTCGGCTTGCACACCGTTCACGACAGGGACAGCGATCTGCGAAGAGGCCACAGAATGGAAGACATGCGTATCAGCATTGAGCCGATCGTCGAAAGCCAATCGCTGAAGGTTCGCGCCTACGTGGCTCTCAAGGCCGCCATCACCACTATGAACATCTATGACGACAATGCCCAGCTCAAACTGGAGGAGCGCGATCTATCGGGCCGCTTCGGCATTTCACGGACGCCTCTGCGCGAGGCGTTGGCCCAGCTCGACCAGGAAGGCCTCGTCAAGGTCGTCGCCCGCCGCGGCATCTTCATCGTCCGGAAGACCAAGGCCGAGATCCTCGACATGATCACGGTTTGGGCGGCGCTGGAAAGCATGTCGGCCAAGCTCGCCTGCACGGTCGCCAGTGATGCATCCATCGCAGCCTTGCATGATCTCGTCGACCGCTTCGACCAGGACGAGGTGGCCCTCCGGATGGGGGAGTATTCCGACGCCAATATCGCCTTTCATCAGGCCATCATCGCGCTCGGCGGCAACGCCTTGATTCAGCAGATCACCGACGGGTTGTTCCTGCACGTGCGCGCCATCCGCAACCGCACCATTTTCGAGAAGGACCGCGTCAAGCGCTCGATCGAGGACCACCGCGAGATCATCAAGTCGCTGGAGGCCCGCGACGTCAACTTGGCCGGCAGACTCGTCTGTGAGCATACCATGAAGTTGAAGAATCACGTCGAGAAGTACGTGAACATCGACTGAGCGAAATTTCCCCAATAAAGCCTCCCCGACGTGCGCCGAGCGCACGCGTGACGGGTTAGGCCTGCAAACAGGCCAGGGCCGACCAGCGGCCGTCGAGCAGAAGCAAAAGCCAAAGGACAGTCGCAATGGGTTCTATCGGCACGGCACATGCGGTCGCAAAATCCGAGACGGCAACCGACGCATCCCAGCAGGCCGCACTGACGGACGGCTTCCACCTCGTCATCGACGCCCTGAAACTCAACGGTGTCGAGACGATCTACGGCGTGCCCGGCATCCCCATCACCGATCTCGGCCGCATGGCCCAGGCGGCCGGCCTGCGGGTCATCTCCTTCCGCCACGAGCAGAATGCCGGTAACGCGGCTGCCATCGCCGGCTTCCTGACGCAGAAGCCCGGCATCTGCCTTACCGTCTCCGCCCCCGGCTTCCTCAACGGCCTCACCGCGCTGGCCAACGCCACGACCAACTGCTTCCCGATGATCCTGATCTCCGGTTCCTCGGAGCGCGAAATCGTCGACCTGCAGCAGGGCGACTATGAGGAGATGGACCAGCTCGCCATCGCCAAGCCATTGTGCAAGGCCGCCTTCCGCGTCCTCCACGCGAGCGACATCGGTATCGGTGTCGCGCGCGCCATCCGCGCCGCCTGTTCCGGCCGCCCCGGCGGCGTCTATCTCGACCTGCCGGCCGCCCTGTTCGCCCAGACCATGGACGTCGAGGCTGGCCGCCGCTCGCTGGTCAAGGTCATCGATCCTGCCCCCAGCCAATTCCCTTCGCAAGAGGCCGTCTCCCGCGCGCTCGACCACCTGAAAGGCGCCAAGCGCCCACTCATTATTCTGGGCAAGGGCGCCGCCTACGCCCAGGCAGACGCCGAGATCCGTACCCTGATCGAGCGCACCGGAATCCCTTATCTGCCGATGAGCATGGCCAAGGGCCTCCTGCCCGACACCCACCCGCAATCGGCAGGAGCGGCCCGCTCGCTCGTCCTCAAGGAGGCCGACGTCGTCATGCTGATCGGCGCCCGCCTCAACTGGTTGCTGTCGCATGGCAAGGGCAAGACCTGGGGTGCACCCGGCTCGCAGACATTCATCCAGGTCGATATCGAACCGCGCGAGATGGACAGCAACATCGAGATCGCCGCCCCCGTCGTCGGCGATATCGGCTCGGTCGTCGCGTCCATGCTGGCGAGCCTCCCGGCCGACTGGCAGGCTCCGCCGGCCGAGTGGACGGGCAAGATCCGCGGCAAGGTGGAGGCGAACATCGCCAAGCTCGCACCCAAGCTGCTCAACAACTCCAATCCGATGGACTTCCACGCCGCCCTCGGTGTGCTCAAGGACATCATCGCCGAGCGCCCCGATATCACGCTGGTCAACGAGGGCGCCAACACCCTCGATTTCGCCCGCTCAGTCATCGATATGTACGAGCCCAGGAAGCGCCTCGACGTCGGCACCTGGGGCATCATGGGCATCGGCATGGGCTATGCGATCGCCGCCGCCGTCGAGACCGGCAAGCCGGTGCTGGCGGTGGAAGGCGACAGCGCCTTCGGCTTCTCCGGCATGGAGATCGAGACCATCTGCCGCTACGAGCTGCCGGTCTGCACGGTCGTGTTCAACAACAACGGCATCTATCGCGGCACCGACACCAACCCGACCGGCAGCAGCGATGTAGCCACGACCGTGTTCGTCAAAGGCGCCCGCTACGACCGGATGATCGAGGCCTTTGGCGGCGTCGGCGTCAATGCGACCACCCCCGACGAGTTGGCCCGCGCCGTCCGCGAGGCGATTGCCTCGGGCCGTCCGACGCTCGTCAACGCCGTCATCGACGAAGCCGCCGGCACCGAGAGCGGCCGCATCGGCAATCTCAACCCGCAGAGCGCCCTGACTAATACCAACCCGCAGAAGTTGTGACACACCTCTCGGTAGACCGCGCCTTCCGGCCGGCTCTCAGAATGAGTGTCGGAAGGCGCAAGGTAAGAGTCCCGCGCCTTCCGGCCTACCGGCCCCCGAGCCGGGATCGGAGGCACGAGTGTCGGAAGGCGTGAACAAGGGTCATACCGTCCGCCGCCCCAGCAGCTACAGAGTCGAAACATCGGCGGGACGGTAAAGACCTGACGCCACCGGACGATCGGCCCCAATGGGCAGCTTGCAGGCGCCCGCGGCTCCGTGGCATACCAGATGACAACCGCTCCATCTGGTTGGTGCGGAGCACTCGGCGGTCGACCCGCCTCGAGACGACACAACGATAAAAGGGATAGGGAGGTCTCAAACGTGAAGGCGCTAGACGGCATCAAGGTTCTCGATTTCACGCACGTGCAGTCGGGTCCGACCTGCACTCAGCTGCTGGCCTGGTTCGGCGCCGACGTCATCAAGGTCGAGCGACCCGGCGAAGGCGACGCGACCCGCAAGCAGCTCGTCGATGTGCCGGGCGCCGACAGCCTCTATTTCACGATGCTCAACCACAACAAGCGCTCGATCACGCTGGATTCCAAGAACCCGAAGGGCAAGGAGATCCTCGAGCGTCTCGTCAAGACCTGTGACGTGCTGGTGGAGAATTTCGCTCCCGGCGCGCTCGACCGCATGGGGCTGACCTGGGAGCGCATTCAGGAACTGAACCCGCGCATGATCTACGCCTCCGTCAAGGGCTTCGGACCGGGCAAATACGAGGACTGCAAGGTCTACGAGAACGTCGCCCAATGCGCCGGCGGCTCGGCCTCCACGACCGGATTCCGCGACGGCCCGCCGCTGGTGACCGGCGCCCAGATCGGCGATTCGGGAACGGGCCTGCATCTGGCGCTCGGCATCGTCGCCGCCCTCTACCAGCGCGAGCACTCCGGCCGTGGCCAGCGCGTCTTGGCCGCCATGCAGGACGGCGTTCTGAACCTCTGCCGCGTCAAGCTGCGCGACCAGCAGCGCATCGAGAAGGGGCCACTGAGGGAATATTCCCAGTTCGGCGACGGCGTGCCGTTCGGCGATGCCGTGCCGCGCGCCGGTAACGATTCCGGTGGTGGCCAGCCCGGCCGCATCCTGAAGTGCAAGGGCTGGGAGACCGACCCCAACGCCTACACCTATTTCATCACCCAGGCCGCCGCCTGGGAAAAGGTCTGCGACGTCATCGGCGAGCCCGAGTGGAAGACCAAGCCCGGCTACGCCAAGCCGCACGAGCGCCTGGATAAGTTGAACGAAATCTTCGCCCGCGTCGAAGCCTGGACCATGACCAAGAACAAGTTCGAAGTCATGGACATCTGCAACCCGCTCGACATCCCCGTGGGACCGATCCTGTCCATGAAGGAGATCGCCGAGGACGAGGGCCTGCGCGCTACGGGAACCATCGTCGAGGTCGATCACCCCGAGCGCGGCAAGTATCTCTCCGTCGGCTGCCCGATCAAGATGTCTGACAGTCCCGTCGAAGTGACCCGCTCGCCGCTGCTGGGGGAGCACACCGACGAGATCCTGATCAGCGTTCTGGGCTACACGGCCGAGGAGGTCGCGGCCTTCCGCGAGGCCGGCGCGACGGCCCCTGTCAAAAAGGCCGCTGCCGAGTAGGATGAGGCGGTCGGACGAGACGGCGGCCGCGGAGGCGATAATGGGTCAGGCGTTGCGCAATCCGAGATACTTCTCCGTGGAGGAGTATCTCTCCTACGAGCAGCAGGTGGGCGAGCGCCGGGAGTTCGTGAACGGCGTCATCTATGCCATGGTCGGGGGCACCAGGCGCCACAACCGGTTGACGGGCAACATCTCGTTTGCCCTGCGCCAGCAACTCTGCGCGCCCTGCGAAATCTACGAGCAGGGCCAGAAGCTGCGCGTGGATACAGAACTCGGCAACGCCTTCTTTTATCCCGACGTGATGAGCGTCTGCGACGCCTCCGACGACGACTCGCTGTGGGTCACGAGGCCTTGCGTGATCGTCGAGGTCCTCTCGCCGTCGACCGAATCCGACGACCGCCAGGGCAAGTTCGCGCTGTACCGCACGATCCCGACGCTCGAGCATTACATCCTGGTCGCCCAGGACGTGCCCCAAGTGGAAGTCTTCGCCCGTGCCAAGGCCTGGAAGCCCGACATTCTGTTCCGCGGCGATGTGATCGACGTGTGCGGCGGCCGGGCACGGCTGACCGTCGAAGGCATCTACGAGGGGATTACCTTCTGATCACCGCCCAGATCCCCGTCCCGTTCGTCGTCCTTGCAACGCATCGTCCAACAATCATTCAGCGGAGACCCCGTCATGCGCATCGTCGTCCACGGCCAGCAGGCGTTTGGCCGGGCCGTTCTGGAAAAGCTGCTCGAACGCGGCGAGACCGTCGTCGCCGTCTGCTGTGCCCCCGAGAAGGAGGGCAAGCCCGCCGATCCCCTCGCCGAACTCGCCCGTGAGAAGGGCCTCCCCCTGCACCAGCCGGCCTCGTGGAAGACACCCGAGGCGCTGGAATTGATGAAGTCCTTCGAGGCCGACGTCTGCATGATGGCCTATGTGCTGCTGTTCGTGCCGCAGGCCGTCCGCGACGCCCCCCGCTTCGGCACGTTCCAGTATCACCCGTCGCTGTGTCCCTGGCATCGCGGCCCGTCCTCGATCAACTGGCCGATCGCCATGGGCAAGCGCTGGACCGGGCTCACGATTTTCTGGCCCGACGACGGCCTCGACGAAGGCCCGATCATGCTGCAGAAGACCTGCGAAATCGGCCCCGATGAGACCATCGGCGATGTCTACTTCAACAAGCTCTTTCCCATGGGCGTCGATGCCATGATCGAGGGCCTGGACCTCGTCAAGAACGGCATCATCCTGAAGCATGCCCAGGACTTGGCCGCCGGCTCCTACGAGAGCTGGTTCAAGAAGGACGTCGCCCGGATCGATTGGGGAAAGCCCGCTAGCGAGGTCTACAACGTCATCCGGGCCGCCAACCCGGCCCCCGGCGCCTGGACCGTCCTCGGCGGCCAGAAGCTGGACATTTTCGACAGCGCCAAATCAGACGCCACCGGCACGCCGGGCGAGGTGCTGGCGATCTCGGCCGATGGCGTGCTGGTGGCGGCCTCCGGCGGCGCCATTCTGGTCAAGCGCGTGCGGCCCGAGGGCGGCAAGAAGGTCTCGGCGCACGATTGGGCGACCGAGGTCGGACTGACCGTGGGCAAGGCCTTCGAGGCGGTGTAGAAGGTTCGCCTTTGGTCGCATAAAGAAGGCTCGCGAAAGCTCAGGAGGAACCCAAGACATGGTGAAGTCGGATATCGAGGTCGCCCGCGAGGCGAAGATGAAGCCGGTCGCAGAGGTCGGCAGCAAAGTGGGCGTGCCGGCCGATGCGCTCCTCAACTACGGGCCCTACAAGGCCAAGATCAGCCAGGAGTTCATCAACTCGGTCCAATCCAACAAGGACGGCAAGCTGATCCTCGTGACGGCCATCAACCCGACGCCCGCCGGCGAAGGCAAGACCACGACGACGGTCGGCCTCGGCGACGGCTTGAACCGCATCGGCAAGAAGGCCATGAGCTGCCTGCGCGAGCCCTCCCTCGGCCCCTGCTTCGGCGTCAAGGGTGGCGCGGCCGGCGGTGGCTATGCCCAGGTCGTGCCGATGGAGGACATCAACCTCCACTTCACCGGCGACTTCCACGCGATCACCTCCGCGAACAACCTGCTCGCCGCCATGATCGACAACCACATCTACTGGGGCAACGAGCAGGGGATCGACACCCGCCGGGTCGCCTGGCGCCGCGTCCTCGACATGAACGACCGCGCGCTGCGCTCCATCGTCAACTCGCTGGGTGGCGTCGCCAACGGCTACCCCCGCCAGGACGGGTTCGACATCACGGTCGCCTCCGAAGTCATGGCGATCCTCTGCTTGGCCAACGACCTCAAGGACCTGGAGCGCCGCCTTGGCAACATCGTGATCGGCTACACCCGCGACAAGAAGCCGGTGCTGGCGCGTGACATCAAGGCCGATGGCGCCATGACCGTCCTGTTGAAGGACGCGCTGATGCCCAACCTCGTGCAGACCTTGGAGAATAACCCGGTCTTCATCCACGGCGGCCCGTTTGCCAACATCGCCCATGGCTGCAACTCGGTGCTGGCCACCAAGACCGCCCTCAAGCTGTGCGATTACGTGGTGACGGAAGCCGGCTTCGGCGCCGATCTCGGAGCCGAGAAGTTCTTCGACATCAAGTGCCGCCTGGCCGGCCTCAAGCCCGATGCCGTCGTGATCGTGGCCACCATCCGCGCCCTCAAGATGCACGGCGGCGTCGCCAAGGACGACCTCAAGACCGAGAATGCAGCAGCCGTCGCCACGGGTTGCGCCAACCTCACGCGCCACCTGGAGAACCTGCGCAAGTTCGGCGTGCCCCCGGTCGTTGCCATCAACAAGTTCATCACCGACACCGACGCCGAGATCGCCGAGGTGATGAAGGCGGCCGAAGCGGTCGGCACGAGAGCGTTCCTGTGCTCGCACTGGGCCGACGGCGGCGCCGGCATCGAGGGCCTCGCCCGCCATGTCGCTGATCTTGCCGACAGCGGTCAGGCGAACTTCAAGCCGCTCTACCCCGACGACATGCCGCTGTGGGACAAGATGCGCACGATCGCCACTGAGATCTACCGCGCTTCCGACATCTCCGGCGATGCCAGCGTTAAGGGTCAGGTCAAGGAACTGCAGGACGCCGGCTACGGCCACCTGCCGATCTGCATGGCCAAGACGCAGTACTCGTTCTCGACCGACCCCAATGCGCGCGGCGCGCCGACCGGCCACGTCGTGCCGATCCGCGAGGTGATCCTGTCGGCGGGTGCCGAGTTCATCGTCGCGGTCG
Source organism: Filomicrobium sp. (assembly GCA_041738055.1). Lineage (GTDB taxonomy): Bacteria > Pseudomonadota > Alphaproteobacteria > Rhizobiales > Hyphomicrobiaceae > Filomicrobium. The sequence continues at coordinate 2,392 of JBGSQO010000619.1, read as the reverse complement.
CCGGCGACATCATGCGCATGCCCGGCCTGCCCAAGAAGCCCTCGGCCGAGTTCATCCGCTTGAACGACAAGGGCCAGATCGAAGGCCTGTTCTGAGGCACAGCCCTCCTCAGACGATCATTGCGAGGGCCGCCAGCCGACATTCGGCTCGCGGCCTTCGCGCATTTTGCGACCGTCGAGGACCTACTGCCTACTGCCTACTGCCTACTGCCTACTCACTTCGTCCAACCCTCGGCGCCGGCGTCTTCTCGGCGAACAGGCAGACGTCCGCGACGAGGCAGCGCCAACATTCGGGTTTGCGCGCTTTACACAGATAGCGCCCGTGCAGGATCAGCCAGTGGTGGGCGTGCAGCCCGAATTCGGCCGGGATCGCAGACAGCAGGTCCGCCTCGACCTCGAGCGGCGTCTTCCCCGACGACAGGCCAAGCCGGTTGGACACCCGATGCACGTGGGTATCCACCGCCATGGTAGGGTGCCCGAACGCCATGTTCATGACCACGTTCGCCGTCTTGCGCCCGACACCCGGGAGTTGTTCCAGCGCATCGCGGTCGGCCGGCACCTCCCCACTGTGTTCGGCCATGAGCCGCTCCGACAGCGCGATGACGTTTTTCGCCTTGTTGCGAAAAAGCCCGATCGTCTTGATCGCGTCGCGCACCTTGTCCTCGCCCAGCGCCAGCATTTTCTCCGGCGTATCGGCGATGGCGAACAGACCCCGCGTCGCCTTGTTCACGCCCGCGTCTGTCGCCTGCGCCGACAGCACGACGGCCACCAGCAGCGTGAACGGGTTGACGTGCTCCAATTCGCCCTTGGGCTCTGGTTCGACCGTGCGGAACCGCCCGAAAATGTCCACGATCTGCTCAGCGCCGAGCCGGGTGCGCGAGACCTTGCGCTTCGTTTTGCCCTTCGGCTTGGGCTTGGCCTTGCGCTTGACCGGAACCGTCTCCGCAGCGCCCGCAGCTGCGCTTTTCCGACGCCGGGGCTTGGCATTGTCGTCGATGTCGTCTTTCATGGGAGACCAATCGCGAATTGAGGAGAGCGACAGAGGGCATGAGCCAGACGCATCCAGACCAGCCGAAGGAAGGCGCCGCGCTGTTCGACGCGATCCTGACGCCCTACCGCTCGCTGAGCAAGCCGGGCTTTCTCGTTCTCATGAGCCTGATCGGCATCGTCAGTTTCGGGCTCGGCACGTTCTTCCTGTGGATCGGTGCCTGGCCCGTGCTCGGCTTTTTCGGGCTCGACGTGCTGCTGGTCTACATCGCGTTCCGCGTCAGCTACCGCTCGGGCCGCGAATACGAGACCATCCACCTGACCCCGCAAGTCCTCACACTCACGCACGTCGACCCCGACGGCCGCAGCCAGTCCTTCGATTTCAACCCCTACTGGGTGCGCGTGCGCCTGTCCGAGCAGGTCGACGGCCGCACCCGGATCGCGCTCACCTCGCATGGCCAGGAACTGGTGTTCGGCAAGTTCCTGACCGACGACGAGCGCAAGGACTTTGCCGGCGCCTTGAGCGACGCCCTCGGCCTCGCCCGCGCCGCCCGGATCTAGGGCGCCTTCCGGCCGGCTCTCGGCGCTGCGGATGCGGAGTGGGCATCCGAAGCACCACAAAGAGAATGTCGGAAGGCGCAAACAAGGTGTCGTCGGAAGACGCTGGCGTCCCCTCTCCCCATTGCCCTGCACTTGCAATGGGGAGAGGGCCAGGGTGAGGGCCAGCCACATAGGCAACGGTTGGAGTGTGTCGCTGCCCCTCACCCCGACCCTCTCCCCGTAAAGGACGGGGAGAGGGAGAAAGAACGGTCGCCGCGCGCCACAGAAGAGAGCAATTTTCGGGTCGCCCCGTGCACCTCGGCTGCCTATCGTCGCGCGATCGGACCAGCCAAGGTGAGCGCCCGCGATGACCGCAAGACTGCCAGCTCTCGATCAGGATGCACGCCCGGCGGCCGACTACGCGCTGATCCGGCAGGCCCTGCGCCTGTTGAGCGAGGACTGGCGCGCCCAGCCGGGCCTTGACGATCTGGCCCGCCACCTGGGCCTCTCGCCCTTCCACACCCAGCGGCTGTTCAAGCGCTGGTGCGGCCTGTCACCGAAAGAGTTTGCAGCCGCCGTCACCCTCGACCATGCCCGCCGCATGCTGGAAGACTCCGAGACCCTACTCGCCACCGCCTGCGAGACGGGGCTGTCGGGTCCAAGCCGCCTGCACGACCTGTTCGTCACCCACGAAGCCATAACGCCGGGCGATGTCCGCCGCCGTGGCGAAGGCCTCGACATGCGCTGGGGCGTTCACGAAACACCGTTCGGACTGGCGGTCGCGGTGACGAGCCCGCGCGGACTGACGGGCCTCGCCTTCGTCGACGAGGACAAGGGCCAGACCCCGGCCGATGCGCTGGCCGATC
>JBGSQO010000611.1:0-2258 GCA_041738055.1 Filomicrobium sp. | reverse complement strand
CGCGTGATGTCGGCACCCTGCAGCCGGGCGCGGTGGAAGCTCGCCGCCTCCAGGTCCGCGCCCTGGAAGTTCGCGCCTTCGAGCCGCGCATAGTCGAAAATGGCGGCCTGCATCGTGGCGCTGCGGAAATCGGCTGCGTAGAGCCGCCCACCCTTGAGGTTGGCCCCCTGCAGGCTGGCGAGCGCAAAGTTTGCCCCCTGCCCCTGCACGCCCCCCGTCAGATCGGCCTTGTCGAGCCGCGCGCCCGTCAGGTTGGCTCCCGTCAGCAGGGCATAGGTCAGCTCGGCGGCTTCCATCCGGGCATCCTCGAACCGCGCGCCTCGCGCATCGATGCCGGTCATGCGCGCGCCCATCAGCTTGGCGCGGGAGAAATCCGTGCCGCGTGCGGTCGTGCACAGCGCGCGGGAGCGGTCCTCGCTCAGGATGAGTTCGTTGACGTCCGAACAATGCAGCAGGGCCTTGCGCAGGTCCGTGCCGTCGAGGCTCGCATCCGAAAGGTCGGCGCCCGTCAGGTCGGCCTGATGCAGGTCGGAGCGGTCGAGAATGGCATTGCGCAAATCCCGCTCGCGCAGGTTCAGCGTCGGCTCGCCCGTCGACACGTCCTTGTCGGAAACCAGATCGGCGTCGGTCACGACCAGATTGCGGCGGAAGATGCCGAGAATTGAGCCGTCCTTGTGGGTGTCCAGGAAGCTGAGCACGAAGCCCTGATAGCGCGGGGTGCGCCCCGTCCGGTCGGTTTCGGTCTTGCCGAGCAGGCCATGGGCGAGCTTGTCGAGCGGCTCACCCGGGATCGTCGCGATCAGGAACGAGAACAGCGTGATGAGGGCGACGACGACCATCGTCAGCAGGAAGGTGACGGGATGGGTGGCGGTCGAGCGCCAGAAGGCCTGGAAGAACGACGTCTCCGCGCGGGTAAGAAACACGCCGATCAGGACCAGCATCACCACGTCGACGACCAGCGCGGCGCGGTGCGTCCAGGTGATCGTCTCGTCGTGGTAGGGCAGGAACATCACCTGGATGTAGAGGATCAGCACGAGCGGCAGCACGACCAGCGTCAGCCAGCTCATCGCGTGCAGAAAACCGCCCATCACGACGCTGCGGTGAGGCCCGGCGATCGCCTGCACGAAGAAGAAGTTGTGCACCTCGAGCCGCAGGGGATGCGAGCGGCGGTCGGAGACCTCCAACATGCGGATGGCATGGTCGAACTCGAGCGTCTTGCGCGCCAGCAGCACCAACTGAGAGACGAGCCCGAGATGGAACAGGACCAACAGGATCGGCGCGAACTGGAAGAACTGCGTCAGCGGGATGTCGACCTGCAGGATCGGCAGCGCGACCGGCGTCTCCAGCAGCAGCGTGGTGTGGGTCACGCCCGCGACCGCGATCATGAGGTAGGTCATGATGGCCAGGAAGATGAGCCAGGCGGTGTGCGCCATGTCACTGGAGCGGTTGACGGCCTCCAGCAGGCTGTAGGGATTGACCGGCGTCTCGCTGTCCGGCGCAACGCGTGCCAACTCGCTCATCGTAAACGCCCCCCACGAAGCCAACGCCATACCCGTCTCAGTCCTGATCGCGGCCAGACCATAGCGGAGAATGTGTGGTGGTCAAACCACGGCCGGGTCGGGTTAACCAGTTGAAGGGGCCGCACTGTGGCCGGAAGGTTTCATCGCGTATGACGGGCTTGCCCTTGACCGCCGGGCTGCTTGCCGTATTCGATGTCGGGACGGTTGGGCATGGCGCGATGCCGCTTTGGCCCGCCTCCACTGCGACCGATGCTCCCCCGCCGGACCTTTGCTCCCATGGCCAACTCGTACGACTGCACGAAGTGCCCGGGCTACTGCTGCTCCTATCCCCTGATCGCGCTGTCGAAGCGGGATGTCGAGCGGCTGGCCCGTTTCCACGACATGACCTTCGAAGATGCGCGCGCCGCCTTCACCGAGGAGGCGTGGGGGCGCAAGTATGCGATGAAGCGCAAGCCGGACCAGCATTACGGCAAGATCTGCCGCTTCTTCGATACCACGGCGCGACGCTGCACCATCTACGAGGGTCGCCCCAAGGTCTGCCGCGACTACCCCCACAAGCCGCGCTGCGGGTATTACGACTTCCTCGCCTTCGAGCGCGAGGCGCAGTCCGATCCCGAGTACGTGGCGCTGACCGATCATAATTGATCCCGTCCCGCCGAAGTCTTACCCCGCTGCATGTTCGGTCGGCGGGACGGTATCGTTCTTGTTTGCGCCTTCCGACACTCGTTCCGAGCGCCG
>JBGSQO010000598.1:0-11074 GCA_041738055.1 Filomicrobium sp. | reverse complement strand
CGCCCACAAGACGCCGCCGATATATGCGGTGTGGATCAGGACGCCGGTCAGCGCCGCCTGGACGAGGGCCGGCCGGGACGGCCAGTCGATCCGCGTGGCTAGCGCCCAGCCGAGCAGGAGGGCGAACGTCAGGGCAAAACGCAGGAGGAGCAGCGTGAACGGCTCGGCGTGTTCGCCCGCGATCTTGGAGGCGATGAACCCCGTCGACCACAGCACGACGAACAGGATGGGCGCGAGGCGGAGCAGCATGGGGGGCTTCGGGCGTTGGCGTTGGCGTCAGCGCGGCCGGTAGGCTGCTGTCCGTAGGCCGCTGGTAGCCCGCCAGCATTATCGGGACAACCACCCAGACCGCATGCGAGCCATGTCGGAAGCGCTGCAGCAATAACGCCAACGGCCCGGAGCCGACTGAGCTCCGGGCCGCTGCCATTAATTCACGTCACGCCGCGTGGCCTCGCGCGACTCACCCGCCGAATCGGGCGGCGCTGGCCTCGCGGACGTCCTCGATGGTCTTGAGGCCGGTCGTCGGGGCGGAGACCAGAACGGCCATGTTGCCCGGCTTGTGCTCGTTCTTCCACATGCGCATGTGCGCCTTGGGGATCTGCTCCCACGGGAAGACTTCCGACATGCACGGGTCGATGCGCCGCTCGACGACCAGCTTGTTGGCCTGGGAGGCTTGCATCAGGTTGGCGAAGTGGCTGCCCTGCACGCGCTTCTGGTGCATCCAGAGATAGCGGGCGTCCATGGTCAGGTTGTAGCCGGTCGTCCCCGCGCAGATCACCACCATGCCGCCGCGCTTGACGACCTGGACGGACACCGGGAACGTCGACTCGCCGGGGTGCTCGAACACCATGTCGACGTTGACGCCCTTGCCGGTGATGTCCCAGATCGCCTTGCCGAAGTGGCGCATTTCCTTCAGCCAGTCGTTGTACTCGGGCGTGTTGACCTTGGGCAGCTGGCCCCAGCAGTTGAACTTCTTGCGGTTGATGACCCCTTTGGCGCCGAGCTGCATGACGAAGTCGCGCTTGTCGTCTTCCGAGACCACACCGATGGCGTTGGCACCCGAGGTCGCGCACAGCTGGATGGCGAACGAGCCGAGACCGCCGGAGGCGCCCCAGACCAGCACGTTCTGGCCGGGCTTCAGGGTGTGCGGGCGGTGGCCGAACAGCATGCGGTAGGCGGTGGCCAGCGTCAGCGTGTAACAGGCGCTCTCCTCCCAGGAGAGATGCTTGGGACGCGGCAGTAGCTGGCGGTCCTGGACGCGGGCGAACTGGGCGAACGAGCCGTCCGGCGTCTCGTAACCCCAGATGCGCTGGGAGGTCGAGAACATCGGATCACCGCCGTTGCACTCCTCGTCGTCGCCGTCGTCCTGGTTGCAATGCACCACGACCTCGTCGCCGACCTTCCAGCGCTTCACCTTGGAGCCGACCGCCCAGACGATGCCGGAAGCATCGGAGCCGGCGACATGGAAGGCGTTCTTGTGGACGTTGAACATGGAGATCGGCGTGCCGAGCGAAGCCCATACACCATTATAGTTGATGCCCGCGGCCATCACGAGAACCAGCACGTCGTGGCTGTCGAGCTCCCAAGTGGGGACGACCTCGACCTGCATCGCCTGATCGGGCGGACCCTCGCGATCCTGGCGGATGGCCCAGGCGTACATATTCTTTGGAACGTGGCCGAGCGGCGGGATCTCGCCGACCTCGTAAAGGTCCTTCACAGCGCCGGTCGGCGTGCCGGAACCTGATGTTTTGGAACTGGCCGCAGCGCCCGTGCTCGACATTCCTGCTCTCTCCCGATGCTGTCTTGATTGCGTGTTGGTTGCGCACGCGAGCTGCCGACGCTGATCGCGCCGCATCCGTCTGCGAACGCGACATGCCCATCTGCGTGCATTGCAGCATCATGGGGCCATAGAACGACGCGCCTTGCAAGTCCCAGGTCAAGGCCTAGCCTGATCGGATTTCCCGATCAAATCGGAACGTCGGTCAAGCATACCAGCCGTTAACCCGAGACGGTTATCATGGCGGGGCGCAAGATAAGATCAGGAAATTCGTAGGAGCGCAGTCGGGCCCGGGCCAACGCCTTGCCGCTGCACTGACCCGAGGCACCCATGAACGACGTCATCACGCAGGTGCACCACCAGTTGCTGCTCATCAACGAGACCAGCTTCATCATCATCGTCATTCTGGCGGTGATCGCCTCGTTCACCATGCGCGAGGTGATGGACGGGGCGACCATCCATGCGCTGATGTTCTTTCCCGGCTTCATCGCTGGTGGCGCGCTGACGACGGCCCTGTTCACGGCTCAGCAGGTGTTCCTGGCCGGCGACGCCGTGATCAACACGCTGATCTCGGGGACGGTCGGCATCTCGATCGCGCTCATCGTCATGCTGCTCATCAAGCGGCTGATTCTGTTCGTTGGCGATTTTCTGGTCAAAACGCTCTGACGCCAGCCACTCGCACTGGACAGGCCGTCTCGGCCTCATTGCGCATTGCAGCATGACGCGATGACGGTGTAAGTCTCGATCTCGACCGAATTTCTTTGCGAGACGAGCGAGCGGAATGGGCGACACCCCAAAGACTCCAGGCGGCAAGACCTCAGGCGGCAAAACCCCAGGCGGCAAGACCGCTGCAGCCGGTGCGACGTCGGAAGGGGGGCGCGCGCGGCGAGATCAGCCGTGGCTGTTCCGCACCTATGCCGGACACTCGACGGCTGCCAAGTCGAATGCGCTCTACAAGACCAACCTCGCCAAAGGGCAGACCGGCCTGTCGATCGCTTTCGACCTGCCGACCCAGACCGGCTACGATAGCGACCATGAACTGGCCAAGGGGGAGGTCGGTAAGGTCGGCGTGCCCGTCTCCCACATCGGCGACATGCGCACCCTGCTCGAGGGCATTCCCCTCGACCAGATGAACACCTCGATGACGATCAACGCGACGGCCGCCTGGCTGCTGGCGCTGTACATCGCGGTCGCCGACGAGACCGGGGCGCCGCGCGGCTCGCTGACCGGCACCATCCAGAACGACATCATCAAGGAATACCTGTCGCGCGGCACCTATGTGTTCCCGCCGGCGCCGTCGCTCAAGCTCATCAAGGACACCATCGTGTTCTCGACGCGCGAAGTGCCGAAGTGGAACCCGACCAACGTCTGCTCCTACCATCTGCAGGAGGCCGGCGCGACGCCGGTGCAGGAACTGGCGTTCGCGTTGGCGACCGGCATCGCCGTGCTCGATACGGTGAAGGCCTCGGGCGAGGTTTCCGAGAAGGACTTCGGCGCTGTCGTCGGGCGCGTGTCGTTCTTCGTCAACGCCGGGCTGCGGTTCATCACCGAAGTCTCCAAGATGCGCGCCTTCACGGAACTCTGGGATGAGATCACGGCGGAGCGCTACGGCGTCACCGACGAGAAATTCCGCCGCTTCCGTTATGGCGTGCAGGTCAATTCGCTCGGCCTCACCGAGCAGCAGGCGGAAAACAACGTCTACCGTATTCTGATCGCGGCCCTCGGCGTCACGCTGTCTAAAGGCGCGCGTGCACGCGCCCTGCAGCTGCCGGCCTGGAACGAGGCGCTCGGCCTGCCGCGGCCGTGGGACCAGCAGTGGTCGCTTCGGATGCAACAGGTGCTGGCCTACGAGACCGACCTCCTGGAGTTCGCCGACATTTTCGACGGCTCGACGGAGATTGCGCGCAAGGTCCAGGATTTGAAGGCGGAGGCGCGGGCTGAACTCGCTGCCATCGACAAGATGGGGGGGGCGGTCGCGGCCATCGACTACATGAAGCGGCGGCTGGTCGAATCCAATTCCGACCGCTTGCGCGCCATCGAGACCGGCGAGCAGATCGTCGTCGGCGTCAACAAGTGGACCGAGACGGAGGTTTCGCCGCTGTCGGCTGGCGAGGGCGCGATCCTGGTCGTCGATCCGGCTGTCGAGGCCGAACAGGTCGAGAAGTTGAAGGCCTGGCGGGCGGCGCGGGATGCCAAGGCTGCAGACGCGGCACTCGCCGAGTTGGAGTCGGCTGCGAAGGAAGGCCGCAACGTCATGGAGGCGTCGATCGCCTGCGCCAAGGCGGGCGTTACGACGGGCGAGTGGGGTGGGCTCCTGCGCAAGATCTATGGCGAATACCGCGCGCCGACCGGTGTGGCGCAATCCGGCATGCTCGGCGACGGCGCCGCGCTGGAAGCCGTCCGCCAGCGCGTCGTGGCGGTTTCCGACGACCTCGGCCGGCGCATCAAGTTCCTGGTCGGCAAGCCCGGTCTCGACGGCCATTCGAACGGGGCCGAGCAGATCGCGGTACGCGCCCGCGACGTCGGCATGGAGGTCGTCTACGAGGGTATCCGCCTGACGCCCAGCCAGATCGTGCGGGCCGCCGTCGACGAGAGCGTGCACGTCATCGGCCTGTCGATCCTGTCGGGCAGCCACGTGCCGCTGGTCTCCGAAGTCTTGGAGCGGATGCGGGCCGAGGGCCTGACCGATGTGCCCTTGATCGTGGGCGGCATCATCCCACCCGAGGACGAGGCGAAGCTGAAAGCGATGGGTGTGGCCGCCGTCTACACGCCCAAGAATTTCCAGCTCAACGACATCATGGCGGACATCGTCGAACTGGTTGCGGGCGAGGCGAGGGCGGCCTGAAGGGGCGCGCGGCGGCAAGATCGGCAAACAACCAAGCAAGCGGCAGCGGTGTCCACCGGTCTGGTGACGCACCGCTGCAGGCATGTGGCCGACTTCAATCCGCATCCAGGACGGCGATGGTCGAGGAAGTGCCCGCCGGGGCGGCCTTGTCGCCGGGCGTCAGCTTCCAGTTCGTATCGTCTAGGATGAAGGTGTTGACGATGAAGGTGAAGCGCTTGGCTTCCAGGTTGGAGGCCGAGTTGAAGATCACGTCCCGGCTCGGCAGGTAGATGAGATCGCCGACGTTGAAACCGCGGCTGTCGTTCAGCACGAAGTGCGAGCGCGACAGGCCGGGTTTTTCGAACATGAATATGCCTGCATAGCTGCCGGTGGTCGGCGCGGCGATGTCGGCATAGACGGCGCTGTTGAATTGGATCTTGGAGGTATCGGCGTAATAGAACGTGACGCCGCTGCCGTACCAGTTGCCGCCGTTGACGTTCCAGCCGCCGTTCTTGATGACGTAGACGCCCGGCGCGAAATTGACCGTCGGTGCGCCGTTGAAATTGTGCCAGCCGCAATAGACGCCTGGGTTGAGGTTCACGGTGCCGCCGTTGAAATTCAGGTTCGAGTGCGTGCACGTGCTGTCGGACGGTGTCGGGAGCTTGCCGGCATAAGGGTCGGCGGCCGGCGCGCAGCCGGTGACGACGTTGGGATGCACACCGCCATTGTCGATGATCTGAGTTCCGGCGATGCAGACGCGGGCCGTATTGATCTTGCTGGCGGCGTTGAATATTGCAGCCGGATTGGCGGTCGAGTGGACGTGGATTTCGCAATCGGGTGCGTTGACGACGGCGCCGCTGTTGACGAGGAAGGCTTGGCTCGCCGTCTTGTCGAGAGCGATGACGCAGGCCTTGCCGACGGTCCCGCTGGAGGTTTTGCGGGCTGTCGAGATGACGACCTGGGTGATCTGGTCATAGCCCAATAGCCTGGTCAGCGTGGTTGCGATGCTGGACAGGGCAACGCCGCGCACCTTGCCGGACGCGTCCTTGTAGGCGAACGCGAAGGCCGACTGTCCGGGTGCGGGCTTGAAGTTCTGCCGGAAGACAGCGTTGGCTATGCTGTTCGTGCTGGCACTCGCGCTCGAGGCTGCGGCCAGAACCGCGCTGTCGAGCGCTGCCTGCATATCGATCCGGGTCGAGACGGCGCGGCCAGTGTCAACGGCGACACCTATCGTCGCCAGAAGGACGGCGACGCCCATGGCAAACATGACGTTCACCGACCCGGAGCGGTCGGCGAAAATGCTCGGGTGGTTAACGTCTTGGCTGAACGTGTGCATCACATTTCTCTCGGTTCGAAGGGCTGATCTCTCGGTTCGAAGGGCTGAACGAAACTATTAGGTGATGACCCCTTCGGTTCCGTGTCGATGCCGAGGAAGATTTTAATCAATTTCGATTCGAATTGCGCCTATATGCAAATGGGGGCGCGAAACGCCCCCATTCCAGGCCGAAGGTGTCCGGATAAGGGCATGCAGTACGCATGCCAATCATCCCTGGTCAGATATAGAAGTCGCCGGACGTGATCTGGTGCAGGCCGACCAATTCGATCGAAAAGTCGGCGTGGCCGTTGCCGTCGAGGTCGCCTTCGACATAGGTGCGGTCGTTGGCGTAGCCCTTGCGGTCGACGTGCTCGACGCGCAGTTCGCCGGCGCGATCGTGGAACTCGCTCGAGCCGATGAACTTGAAGGCCTGGTTGCCGCCCTTCTTGGTCGAGGCATCGACGTCGGAGAGATCGATCTTGTCGACCTTGTGTCGGAAGTCGAGGATCTTGTCGGCACTGCCGCGTCCGGTGCCCAGATCGGCGCGGGACTGGTAGGCGAAGTAGTCGCGTTGTGCGCCGCCACTCAGGATGTCGCGACCCTGACCGCCGACGATGTAGTCGATGCCGTGCTCGCCGCTGATGCGGTCGGCGCCATGCTCGCCGTAGAGATCGTCGCTGCCGCTGCCGCCGTGGACGCGATCGTTGCCGCTGCCGGCAAAGACGGTGTCGGCGTGAGCGCCGCCGTAGATGTGGTCGGAGCCGTGGCCGCCGTCGATGTGGTCGTTGCCGTATTCTCCGTGGAGCACGTCATTGCCGAGCCCGCCGTAGATCTCGTCGTTGCCATATCCGCCATAAGCGACGTCGTTGCCTTCCTCGCCGTGCAGGATGTCGTCACCCCACCAGCCGAGCAGCAGGTCGTTGCCATAGCCGCCGTAAGCGATGTCGTCGCCATTGCCGGCATAGAGTGCGTCGTGGCCGTCGTCGCCGAACAGGTCGTCGTCGCCGTCCTCGCCGTAGATGTGGTCGTTGCCGGCAAAGCCGATCATCAGGTCGTGGGTATCGGTGCCATAGATGCCCTCGCTGTCATCGGTGCCGGCGATGCGGTTATGGGCGATGAACACGTCGTCTTGGATATGCTCGATGCCGGTGGCTCGCGCGATGATGTCGGAGAACTTCGTGTCCTTGATCTCGTGGAGCAGATCGGGATCGTGGGCGAGGCGGTTCTCGTAGAAGTATTGGTCGCCGTCGCGCGAGCGGGCGAACTGGTCGATCAGGATGGCTTGGAAGGTCTCGCCGACCTGAGAGCCATAGACATCGTCCTCCGCCAGACCGCCGACCCACAGGTCGATACGGTCGACCGCCTCGTCGTCGTAACCATAGGCTTCCTTCAGCTTCTCGCGGAGTTCGTCGTCGGAGGTCAGGTCGTCGATGGAGTGGTGGCGCTCGAGACCGAGAGCCTCGCGGGTGTCGTTGAGGCTGGCCAGGCCATGGTCGCGACCGCGCTCGATGTTGAGGACGGCGAGGTCGCGCTTGGGGGCGCCCGGCACGTTGAACAGCAGGTTTCGGACGTCGTCGACGATCTTGGTGTCGAGTTCGCTCGCAGTATCGCCCATCAGGCCGCGCAGCAGGTTGTCCATGCCCTCGGAACCACCCATGGCGCCCGGATTGAAGAAGGCGCTGGCCAGATCGAGGCTGCCGGCGTCGCTGCCGTCCTCGGTCTGGCGCTCGAGGTCGGTCGGCAGCAGGCTGTGGCCCAGGCGGAAGGCAGCGGTGGCGAATTCGTGGGAGACGCTGGGGTCGTCGCTGGTGTGGCCGTGGTAGTGCGGCAGCGCCTTGCCGATGAGCAGGGGGAGCCATTCGTCATAGACGACGTGCTGGATCTCGGCTTCGACGACGACGCGGGCGGCTTCGAAGATCTCCTGCTCGCTCCAGTCGTGATGCGAGTCCCTGATGCGGTCGACCTGATAATTATGCTCGCGCACCCAGATCGTGTGAATGGACGTCAGCGCAATGTTTTCGGAACTGCGCGAGTCGCCGGCGCCCGTCGCCAGATGATCGGGCAGGCCAGGGCCGCCGCCGATGCCGGAGGTGTCCGGATTGCCGCCATGTTCGTCCTTGATTTGCTTAAGCGTCGGCAACATGCCGTCGGTACTGGTCTTGAGGTAGGCGCTATAGCCGTCGCCTTCGCGCAGAAGGGCAAGGTCCTCGGCGCTCGAGCCGTAGACATTGGAGCCATCTACGAAGCTCGTCAGCTTGTTGACGTGCTGGCGAGGGTCGTCATACCCGGTCCCGCCCTCGAAGGCCGAGCGCGTGAACGACAGGCTGCCGCCGGGCACGTCGGGAGCGGAGATCGTGCTCGTCTCGGTGTGCCCTTCGGCCGTCAGATCGAAATCGTGGTCGATGAACTGGCCGAAGAAAACGTAAAGGCTCGAGATGTCGTGCGTGTTCGGGATGTCGTGATCGCCCTGGGCGACGACGGCATTGGAGATGTGGCGGGAGTTGCCGCGGTCGACCATCTCGCCGTAGCCGTCGGCATAGTCGGGCTCGGCAAGCCGGATGAATTGGGTTCCGGCAGCACCGGCGTCGCCCGGCGCGTTGCCCGTGCCGTCGGGGTTGCGGGCAGTGAGATAGCGCAGGGCGGAGTAGCTGGTCATGGCTCGCTCGACTGAGATCGTTGCGGGGATCGAGCGACCGCCGCCGCGCCGCTGATGGCGTGGGAGCAACCGCAGGCAGCCTGCGGCGACGGTCGTTGCGAGGCGGTCTATGCGAAACCCGCGCCAATTGCTGGCAATCGTTGTTTTGCGGTTAAATCAAATCGCGAAATGGGATTTGTGGGCTGATCCGGAAGGGGAGGTCGTGTCGAAATGATACACAATTTAACGATTGGGAACGAAAAAGGGAGGCGCGAGGCCGCGCATTCCCATTTCGAACCGTCTTTTGGTTGCGCCTTCCGACACTCCATCAGTGGTGCTTCGGATGATCGCACTTCGCATCCGCACTCTTTTTGTCGTGCTTCGGATGCCCACTTCGCATCCGCACTCTTTTTGTCGTGCTTCGGATGCCCACTTCGCATCCGCACTGCGGAGAGCCGGCCGGAAGACGCGGGGAGTCTTGTTTGCGCCTTCCGACACTCGTTCCGAGCGCCGGCCGGAAGGCGCGGCCAGACGGCAGCGCTGCATCAGAATTTCGCTCGGTTGGTATGAGCCCCTGCAACCCGGCGGCCGCGGGCTGCGTCGGCTTGCTGGTCTCCCACGTCCCAGACCATCCCGAGATGTCTGCTCATCGAAGGTGCTGCACGTTGGCCGCTCAGCTTCTCCCAATTCCCTTCCCACGACCGGTTCCCGGACCACGGCACAGATCGTGCGCTGCCCCAACCGGCCAAGTCGCGCGTGACGGCCTCCCTGCTCAGGAGGCTGCTCAAGGGGACTTGCGCCAGTGCGCGCGAACGGATAAAAGCGCGACTTCCTCGGTTTCGGCCAGGACGGAGAGGTGGCAGAGTGGTCGATCGCGCCGCACTCGAAATGCGGAGTACGGGCAACCGTACCGTGGGTTCGAATCCCACCCTCTCCGCCATAACCTATTGAATCTCAACGGTTTTTCGTGTTTTGCCGTAGCGGTTCAACTCTCTCCGTAGTTCCCGCAGGTTACGCCGGCGGTGTTTTACAGCCCGACTCAGAGACGGATTTGGTGCGGCGTTTGGGGTGCTGCACCCGCAAAAGTCTCCTATCGGGTTTTCAGTGGTACGGGTGTCGCCGCAGAACTGCTGCGATACCCCCGTTGAATGCTGGGCGGGAACGATGAAACCGCCGTCGCAGGGCGACGGCGGGTGATAGCAGTTGGCAGAACTTGAGCGATCAGATGAAGCCGAGTTGGCGGCGCTGCTGCAGCCATGCCGATGGAAACTGGCCGGCACTCTTCAGCTTGATAGCGCTCAGATCTTCGGGCTGGCGACCTTGGAGAATGGCCTTGGTGATCTCGGGGGCCAGGAAGTTCAAGCGGAACACGCGGGTGAAGTACGAAGGGCTTACCCCGGCTTCGGTGGCGAGATCCTGCATCGATTTCCCATCGCTTGTCATGACCAGATCGCTCAGGTGCCTCGCCTTCGCAATGAGCCGCTGCAGGCTGCGGTCCGACCGTCGAGGCGGCTCAGCTCCGAGTGCGCCCTGGATCAGCAGCTTGGTCTCCATGCCAGTCCGCCTCAGCCGGGCCGGCACTGACAGAACGCTGGTGGGCCCTTCGTGCCGCGCCGGCAGCAGCCGGAAGTCCAGCTCGGGCTTCACGACGTCGGGCAGTGCTGTAGTGCGGACCGAGACCTCGACCGTCTCCGATCGAATGTCTACCCGCTCGACGAGCGCATGCAGGATGGCGCGTTGTCCTGATGCCGGCAGGGCCGGCCAACGGCGTGCGAGGCCGGCGGCATTCTCGATCAACGTTCTACGCGATGCGATTGTCGTGGCACCGGCGACTTCGAGCATAGCGGCCTCGTCCTGCAGCAGCGCGCAAAGCCGCTCCTCCACCAGCGTTTCGAGATCAGCGGCCGGGACACGGCATGCCGCTTCCGACGCCTGTGGCCGTCCGCGCTTGATCAACGACTGGCTGACATAATAGCGATACCTCGTGCCCTTTTTGTTGGCATGGGTCGGTGACATGCGTTCGCCGCTGTCATCATAGACGAGGCCGGAAAGCAGGCTGGGCGCGGCGGCCGTCGACCGGGTCACGCGCTCGACGCGGTTCTCGGAGAGGGCGGTCTGCACTTCGTCCCACAGGGATTCGTCGACGATCGACTCGTGTTGTCCGGGATAGGAATTCTCCTTGTGGACGATTTCGCCGCGATAGATCCGGTTCTGCAGCATGAGATAGAGCGCGCCGCGGGCGATCGGCACGCCGCCTCTGGCGTTGCCGAAGCGGCCAATCCGCGCCTTGCTGACGATCCCGTCCGCGTCGAGGTCCTCCTTGAGCGCGCGGACCGACTTCAACTCGACATAGCGCCGAAAAATGTGACGGACGGTGTCGGCCTCGGCTGCGTTCACCACGAGCTTGCGGTCCGCCACATCATAACCGAGCGGTGGGTTGCCGCCCATCCACATGCCCTTCTGCTTCGATGCAGCGATCTTGTCGCGGATGCGTTCGCCGGTAACCTCCCGTTCGAATTGGGC
>JBGSQO010000580.1:0-3915 GCA_041738055.1 Filomicrobium sp. | reverse complement strand
TCGGCGCTGCCGCCGGTGACAGTCGGACCGCTGCGGCGCGGACGTCGTGGACCGCTCCCGGAGACGTCGTGATCGAAGAGGGCTTGCCCACTTTCGCCACGGCTGCGCCGGCTGCGCCCTCGACGTCCAATCAGGCCCCTTACGAGGCGGCGCCGGTGGGGCCGGGAGGGTTCCAACCGCAGGCCCCGACCGAAATCCGCCGCGCTCCCCGCCGCATGCCGGACGTGGACGATTTCCCAAGCGTGGGACAACGCGAGTACCGTGCGAAGTCGGAGCAGACCGAGGCCGCAGCGGGTGCGCGCGATGGGCAGCGTGGCACGTCGCGCAAGCCGGGGATCTTCGACCGACTCGCAGGCCTCGGCCGTTGGGCAAGTGATTCGTCCGAATCAACCACGTCTCCGGCAAGAGGCGAGACTGCAACAATCCGCAACGAAGACCCCTACGCGCGGCCGTCGGCGGGGCGCACGCGATCGCGCGGCAGCGCTAGGCCCGACTCTGAGGAGCAGACGGAAGGCTCTGAATTACCAGTGTTTTTTAATCGGTATAAGCGCTAATATCGACGGCGGGCGACCCGGCCGCAGGCCCGAAAACAGGACCGAGGCGCTCAGGTAACACATCGTAAGAAACCGTGATTTGTCGCCTGCTGGTCCCGCGAGTATCGTTCCAATCGTTAACGGCGGTATGCGCTTTTCCTTCAACCTTTTGCCGCTCGGTCGGGCAACCGAGCAGCGTCGTGTTTCGGCAGAAGTTGCCGGCACGGAAGGTGGAATAGTGAGCCGACCGGGGGTGACCGGCCACCGGGGTTGGGTACGGGTGGCACAGTCGAAATGCCGAAATCGGCAGCGAGGGACGACACCATATGTCGAATCGCTTCATTGGCGCGCGTCAAACGACGCTGGCGCGAGAGATCGAGCTTACTGGCACGGGGGTGCACAGTGGAGCGCCAGTGTCGGTCACTCTGCATCCGGCAGAGGCCGACACTGGTCTCCGGTTCCTCGTCAGCAAGCGAGGACGGGTGGTCGGTGACATCGCCGCACACGTCAGCAACGTCAAGAACTTGACGCTCTGCACGGTCATCGGAGATGACGAAGGCAATACGATCGGAACGGTCGAGCATCTGCTCGCGGCACTTCGCGGACTTGGTGTCGACAACTGCTATATCGAGATCGACAGCAAAGAAGTCCCGATCATGGACGGCAGCTCCGCCGTCTTCGTCGAGGCGATCGACGAGACTGGGATCGTCGAGCTGACGGCGCCCCGCACCTTCATCAAGGTTCTGAAGCCTATCTGCGTCGAGGATGGTAACTGCCTCGGCGAGATCAGCCCCTACAACGGTTTCCATCTCGACATCGAGATCGACTTCGAGACGCCACTGATCGGCCGCCAGCGCCTCGAGCTGGACATGAGCCCCTCGGCGTTCCGCAATGATCTGTCGCGCGCCCGCACTTTCGGCTTTATGCGCGATGTCGAGCATCTGTGGAAGAACGGGCTGGCACTCGGCGCCAATCTCAACAATACGGTCGCCATCGGTGACGACCGCATCATGAACCCCGAAGGCCTGCGCTACCCGCAGGAGTTCGTTCGCCACAAGACGCTGGACGCAGTGGGCGATCTCTCGCTGGCCGGGCATCCGATCCTCGGTTCGTTCCGCTCGGTTCGCGGCGGCCATCGCCTCAATGCAACCGTTCTGCAGGCCCTGTTCGCCGATCCGACCGCCTGGGCGCTCGTTCAGGCTCCTCGCGTGCGTGAGTCGGTGCCGTTCTCGATGGGCTATTCCGAGAGCGTCGTAGAGGGTACGCACTGACGTTGCGGGGCTGCTCCGGCAGGTCTTGCGGGTGGTGCAGACGCAGAGCCTTATGCCGACCATAATCGTGCTGCTGTTTGGTCGTGGTGTGCTGGTTAGTCGTCGCCGACGAGTTGCACTTTGTGAGACTTGGAGGCGTGTTGGGCTCAGCTCGGACATGCGATACGCGAGGGGTGGCGCGGACGTGACCGCGACGGATAAAATCGAGACGGAGATCTTCGGATCGAACGTCTGCCCGGCGTCGGCTCTCCCGAGCACTCCAGGCTCTGCGCTGCGACGCGCCCCAGCGATCTCCTGCGCCCTCGCGTTGGCGCTCCTGCTCTCGGCTTGCGCGTCGTCCAACGACCTGTCGCAGGCGCTGAATCCCGATCCGCCCGACAAGATGTACGCTGAAGCCGACAGTCTGATGTCGCGCGGCAAGCATCAGCGCGCGGCCCGCAAGTTCGAGGACCTCGACCGCGATCACCCCTACGCGCCCGAAGCGCGCCGCGCTATCGTGATGGCGGCCTACGCCTACTACAAGGCCGGCCAGTACCCCGAGGCGGTTGCCGCCGCGCAGCGCTATACGACCATGCACCCGGGCACGAAAGAGGCGGCACTCGCCCACCACATCATCGCGTCGGCCTACTTCGACGAGATGAAGGGTCCCAACCGCGACCAGACGTCGACCAAGAAGGCGCTGGAGGAGTTGCGCACCCTGCGCACGCGCTATCCCGACAGCCCCTACGCCAAAGACGCCGACAACCGCATCCGCGTCGCCGAGTCCAATCTGGCCGCCGCCGAGATGGAAGTCGGGATGTATTACCTGAAGAACAACAACCACATCGCTGCCATCAACCGCTTCAAGACGGTGGTGACGGAGTACCAGACGACCCCGCAGGTCGAGGAAGCGTTGATGCGTTTGGTCGAGGGCTACATGGCGCTCGGCATCAAGCAGGAAGCGCAGACCGCCGCTGCTGTTCTGGGTCACAACTTCCCGAACTCGAAGTGGTACAAGCAGGCCTATGCCCTGCTCGCCTCCGACGGCCTCGCCCCGCGCGAGGATGGCGGCTCGTGGCTGACCAAGGCCTGGAAGATGGTGCCCAAGTTCTCCCTCGGCGGGCCGATGTAAAGACGGGCCTCTTTCGGTTCGCATCGTGTCAAGCGAAGTGAAGCCGAGGGCTGCGCGCCCCCGGACCCCGCGCAGCCATAGGCTGTTTTCCCTGCCTTGCGTGGCGCCCCGAGTGGCAACTCAACAGGCGGGGTCCAGGGCCTCCGGGCCTGGCGCGGGAGTGTGAGGGCCGCGCAGGCCCTCACTGCCCGAAGGGCGCCGCTGCCCCTCCCCTTCGCCCGAATCGCGCGCTAAATGGCTGCAGCTTCTGAGGAGCCCAGCCGATGCCGCGCAAGAAGACTGCCCCCGCCGCGATCCCGACCGACCCGAGCCTTGCGGGCATTGCCATCGAGGCCCTGGACATCGCGCAGGCCAACGCCGAACTGGCCCGGCTGGCGGCCGAAATCGCACACCATGACAAGCTCTACTATCAGGATGACGCGCCTGAAATCTCGGATGCCGACTACGATGCACTCCGCCAGCGTGTCGCCGCCATCGAGGCGCGCTTTCCCGCTCTCGTCCGCGCCGACAGTCCGACCCAGACGGTGGGCGCAGCACCTGCCGACGGCTTCGGCAAGATCCGCCATCGCGTGCCCATGCTGTCGTTGGGCAATGCGTTCGCCGACGACGACGTCAGCGAGCTCGCCGACCGCATTCGCCGGTTCCTGAACCTGAAGGCCGGCGACGGGCTTGCCATCACCGCCGAGCCGAAAATCGACGGGCTGTCGATCTCGTTGCGCTATGAGAGCGGCCGGCTGATCGAGGCGGCAACCCGCGGCGATGGTGCGGAGGGCGAGAACGTGACCGCCAACGTGCGCACGATCCCGGACGTGCCCGCAGCGCTGACCGGCCCTAACATCCCCGCGACCATCGACGTCCGCGGCGAGATCTACATGAGCCACGCCGACTTCCAGAACCTCAACGCCGAGCAGGCAGCCGCTGGCGCCAAGATCTTCGCCAACCCGAGAAATGCGGCGGCCGGCTCGCTGCGCCAGCTCGATTCGACGATCACCGCGCGCCG
>JBGSQO010000494.1:0-2327 GCA_041738055.1 Filomicrobium sp. | reverse complement strand
GCGAAGCCATAGGTGCCCGGCTCCAGATCGAGGATGCGGGCCACGCTCTCGTCCGTGCGCGGCAGGAACTGGACGGCGCCGGACCAGGAGGCCCGACCTGCGAGCGAGACGGGCGCGTAAGCCGGGGCCGGGCTCGTCGCCCAGGGGCCGACCGCTCCGGCGTAGAAGCGCTTCGTCTCGCCCGAACGCTTGTTGGTGACGGTGAGATCAACAGACAGAACTGTGCCGGTCTGCGCGCCGTCGTTGGCCAGCGTGAGCGGCACGATGAACACCTCGAGCGGGCTGTCGGGCCGGTCGGGGTCGGTGTAGTCGATGCGCGGGGGCACGAAGACGGCAATGTCGGCGGACCGCAGCACGGATTCGTAGAAACTGTAGCCGGAAAAGCCGAGCGCTAACGCCGAGATGACCGTGGCCAGCAGCCCCGTCTCGAAGCCCCGCCCATGAGCGGTGTCGAGGGCATCCTGGCGCGCCTGTTCCGCCGCGCGCTGTGGTCCTGAAGTCATGGATTGCTTCCCCTGTTGGCGCCGGACGGCCGTAAGCAGGGCCAAGGAGATACAATCATTGTGACGCGCGGTGGGCGAGGGGGCTCATCACGTCGCGGCGGCCCCATGAGCGAAGTTGACTGCTGGTCAAGTGAAGTGCGGGGGCTGCGCGCCCCCGGACCCCGCGCGGGGGATCACCCCGATTGCCTGCCTCTCGGGAACGCGCGTGCCATGAACTCCCGGGTCAGACGCCCGCCTCGCGGAACGACACCAGCTTCTGGCGCTCTTCGTCCCACAACTTCAGGCGCACGAACTTGAAGCCCTCGAGGAAGCCGATCCGACGGATGTGCGTCAATTCGGGATTGTCACGCAGCACTTCCGGGAGCCGATAGTAGGGGATGCGGCTGTAGAGGTGATGGACGTGATGAATGCCTATGTTGGCGGAGAACCACGACAGCGGCGGCGGCAGATCATAGAACGAACTGCCGTAGAGCGCGGCGTGCTGCTGCGACCAGTTCTTGGTGTCGGCCCAGACCGTATCCTCGAACTGATGCTGCACGTAGAACAGCCAGATGCCCGTCGTCGCGGCCATCAGCACGATGGGCACGTGCACCTGCACAAAGGCCTGAAAGCCGATCAAGTAAATCATGAGCGCGGAGGCCAGCAGGATCGCAAGGTTAGTGCCCATGGCACTGATCCAAGGCCGCCAGCCGTCGCGCATCTGGCCGAAGGGCAGGCGCTGCTGCAGGAAGAACACGTAGAACGGGCCGAGCCCAAACATCACGAACGGGTGCCGATACAGACGGTAGCCGAGCCTTTTGAGCGGCGACAGCGCCCGGAACTCTGACACCGTCAGGGTGTAAACGTCGCCCGTCCCGCGCTTGTCGAGGTTGCCGGAGGAGGCGTGGTGGATCGCGTGTGAGCGCTTCCAGACGTCATAGGGCGTCAGCGTGAGCACACCGAGCGCCCGGCCTACCCAGTCGTTGGCCGCGCGGGTGGGGAAGAAGGACAGGTGGCCACAGTCGTGCTGGATCAGGAACAGCCGCAGCAGGAAGCCGGCGGCCGGGATCGCCAGCAGAAGGCTCAGCCACCAGCCGACCGACAGGGCCGCATAGCTGGCCGCCCAGAAGACGACGAAGGGCACGAAGGTGACCACGATTTCCAACAGGCTGCGCGCGAGGCGTGGATCGCGGTAGCGCGCCACGACGTCGAGCCACTCGTGCGCCTCACGTTCTGACGGAAGGGCCGCAACGGGCCGCTCGTCCAATCTTGCCAGCATATGATCCTGATCCCCCCCGGGGCCGGCCCATCAGGCGGGCCGGCAGAAGCGCGGCGACACTTGCAGGTTGACCGCGCGATGGCAAGAGGCAAGGAGTGCTGCCGCAGCAAGTTCCTTCGCGCTGCGGCATCAAGGCTTCTCTTTGCCGTTCAAAGACTTGATCCGCGATCGCCGACAACGGTCAGAACAATGGCGCACCTCATTCCACACCTTTTGCCACTTCTTCCGCCAGCTGAACGGCCGACCGCAGGTCGCGCAGGACTTCTGCGGCAGTTCGCTCGGCTTGCGCATGCGCATGATCGACGGCTCCGATCACCGCCCCTCGCGCCACCAGGCGAGCGACATCAGCAGCAGCAGCGCCGACAGCGCGATGAGCCCCGTGAACATCGGCGTCAGCTTGACGCCGCGCGTGATGAAGGCGTCGCGGTCCTTGAGGCCGAGCCAGCCGGAACCGGCCATGACGCGCGCGCCCGACAGCATGGAGATGCGTGGCAGGCTGACGACGGTCGGATCGGCGGAGGCGAGCAGTCCGGAGCCCTTGGTCCAGAAGGCGCCGCCGCCGGTCG
>JBGSQO010000478.1:0-6068 GCA_041738055.1 Filomicrobium sp. | reverse complement strand
GTCGCGCGTCGTGCCCCGATCAGCGCCCCGCACACGACCATGGCCGCCAGCGCGCCCAGGACCTGAGCCACGATGAAGGCCGGCGCGTTGGCTGGCGCGATCCCGGCGAAGGTATCGCTGAACGAGCGGGCGAGGGTGACGGCCGGGTTGGCGAACGAGGTCGAGGCCGTGAACCAATAAGCCGCCGTGATGTAGAGCCCCACCGCCGTCGGGGTCGCCTCGGGCCGGGCGCGCAGCGTCAGCAGGATCGTCGTCACCAGCCCGAAGGTGGCGACCGCTTCCGAGAACCATTGCGACGGCCCGGTGCGGACCTTCTGCGACACCTGCAGCAGGCTTTCTTCAAACATCATATGGGCGGCCAGCACGCCGATCAGCCCGCCGATCACCTGCGCCACCAGAAAGCCCAGCGCCTCGCTCGTCTCGATCTCGCGCCGGAGCGCGAAGACCATCGTGACGGCTGGGTTGAAATGCGCACCCGAGATCGGCCCCAGCATGGTGATCAGCACGAACAGCATGGCCCCGGTCGGGATCGTATTGCCGAGCAGAGCAATGGCGACGTTCCCGCCTGCCAGCCGCTCGGCCATGATGCCGGAGCCCACGACGGTTGCCAGCAGGAGTGCGGTGCCCAGCGCCTCGGACAGGAGACGCTGGGAGGGAGAGGCAGCAATCGCCATGGGTCAAGCTCCCGTGGAATAGGGCGCAGACAGCCCCGCGCGGATTTCGACGGACACTAGCGGAATCCGCGCCCGGAAGTCCTCGACCGTTTCGCACTCTCGCGCAGTTGTGACGAACCGGCCGATCTCCGCCGTTAGGCGGCGATAAGCCTCCGCGAACGCGGCACGTTGGGCCGCCTCGCCGCCGGCCACCCGCGAGGGATCGGGCATGCCCCAGTGGTCCGTCGCCGGATGGCCGGGCCACACCGGACACGTCTCGGCGGCGGCATCGTCACACAGCGTGAAGATGAAATCGAGGGTGGGCGCGCCAGGGGCGGCAAACACGTCCCAGGATTTCGAGCCGAGTCCCGAGACGTCGTGGCCGTTGTCCCTGAGCGCCTGCAAAGCCAAGGGATTGACCGTGCCGCGCGGCGTCGAGCCGGCGCTGTAGGCTTCGAACAGCCCCTCGCCCAGTTTGGCCAGGATCGCCTCCGACAGCACCGAGCGGGCGGAATTATGCGTACACAGGAACAGTACGCGCATGGGTCTGTCGATCATGGTTTCCCCCATGAGATTGTTTTGGCTGGAATCGCCTGCCGGCCGCAGGTCGCCGCTTCCAGTGCAGTCGAAAGACCGCCACAGATCTCCGGATGGCCGTTGCAGCAATCCTGCGTGAGGAAGTCGAGCAACCGGCGCATGCCTTCGATATCGGCGCGGGAACGGATGAATCGGCCGTCGCGCCACGAGGCGACAAGACCGGCGCGGTCGAGTTCCTTCAGGTGGAAGGACAACGCGGTCGCCCCGATGCCCAGCGCACGTGCAATATCTCCCGCCGCCTCGCCCGATGGCCCGACCTCGATGAGCCTTCGGAAGACCGCAAGGCGATGGGTATGCGCGAGTGCGGCCAGCGCCGCGACGGCTGCTTCATGCTGCATGAATGCAATAGTTCAATAATTGTTGGATTGAGTCAAGTGACTTGAGGATGACGGCTCGACTCTGCATCGAGGCTCGCAAGACACGTTCAGACGCTCTCCGGCACACCATCGCGTCACGCCCCTATGCACGCCTCGCCGGCCAGTTATAATGCTGCACACGGCGTGTTCGCGTAGGGGGTGGAGATGGGCTTGGAGTTGCTTCTCAAGGGCATGGAGCCCTGGCAGCTTGTGATCGGCTTGCTATCGACGGGTGCCGGCGTGGGCTACTTCACGCGATCCGTTCTATCAAAGCTGATCGATCCGAAGATTGAGGAACTGCAGTCCGAAAACAAGACATTGACCGCAGACGTGAACGCATGCCGCGTTGACCTCGGCGCCTGCGAGACCGAGCGCAAGACCTTCAGGCAACGACTGACCAAGTATGAGACCGTCCGCGAAGCGCTCTTAGCCGAAGAGGACGACCTCTGGCGGCTCTATCCGGAGACCCCGCCCAACGGATACTTCGAGCGGCTGAGTAAGAGCCGCGTCAAGATCATCATGGTCGGCAACCACAAGGGCGGAGTCGGCAAGACCACGCTGACGGCCAACTTGGCGGCCTACCTCGAGAAGCGTCTCGGCAAGCGCGTGCTGGTCATCGACCTCGACTATCAGGGATCGCTCACCAAGACCATGCTGACGGCAGTGTCGGTCAAACGCTCTAGCTCGCTGGTCAACGGCTTGCTCGATGGGACAGCGACAGGCGCCCAGGTCGTGAGCTTGGCAAAGACGCTCCAACCCGTGTTACCGCAGACCAGCATCATCACGGCCGAGTACGATTTCTACCGGCTGGAGAACAAGCTGATGCTGCGCTGGCTGATGGGCGAGATCGACACGGATATCCGGTTCCATCTGGGCAATGTTCTATTGAGCAACGAAGTCCAACAAGCCTACGATGTCATTCTCCTCGACACCCCTCCGAGATTGACCACAGCCGCAATCAACGCGATGGCGGCAAGTCACTATGTGCTCGTGCCAACCATCCCCGACGGGCTTTCGGTTGAGGCTGTGGGTCGCTTCATGCGCCACATCAAGGACTTGCAGGGTCGTCTCAATCCTGCTCTCGCCTTCGCGGGCGCTGTCATCAACCTTTCGAGAGTCAACACCCTGGGAGATGGCGAAAAGGATGCCATCGCCGCTGTGAAGTCCGACCTTGCAGGCCTCGGGTTGCCTGCCCACATCTTTTCTCAGAACATCCCCCGCATGGTCGCTTTATCTGGGGCCGCCGGAGAGGATATTGCCTACACGAATGATCGGACGTTCCGGGAAGGCATCATGAACCCTCTCGGCGACGAGATCGCGCAACGCATTGGTTTTGGAGTACCCGCATGAAGGTCGAAACCGTCCGCAACGTGTTGGAGAAAGCTGCCAGCCTGCACACCAAGGCTGGCGCTGACCGCAAGGCCGATGCTCTCCGCAAGCTCGCCCAATTTCTGAGCGACCATGACAAGGAATCGGTGGCTGCCTTCGTCAAGGCGGCCAAGACCCGCCAGAATCGGGCTAAGTCTGCCGCCTAGCGGCGATCCAAAGCCAAGCATGTCCCATCGCGTTCAGGATGGAGGTTCAAGCCAGGAACGGCGCCATGAACGTACGTGAACTCAGAGAGACGATCGGCGAGATCCAGGAAATCTGCCTAGCGGCCGGCGCGGGCAAGACGGCTGCGGATCTCGCACAGCTGTCGCAACTGTTCGACGGCCATGAGCAAGAGTCGATCGACGAGTTCATCGAGCAGCTTCGAGCTGCCTACCTGCCCGCTTTGCAGAGGGCAAGTCCTGCGACCGGGCCGATCGATGCTGAACTGGTCAGCACCTACGTGGAGAAGCTCAGGGCGAGTGAAGCCGACGAAGGAGAATTCGCGAAGATCTTTACTGATCTTTTGCAGGACGGTCGCGTCAGCAAGGCGGAAGCGAACGCCATCCAGCATGGTTTCATCGGCGGTCGCGAGGCGTGGCCCACCAAAAAGGAAGCGCTCAAAGCGATCGAGAAGCGAGCCTTCCGCAATCGCTTTCAGAGCGAAGTCCTCGAAGACATCAAGAAGGTCACGCCCTGGTAAAGGGCGCCCCCCGCCCCGCCCTCAGTTGGCGAACCGGAAGTGCATGACGTCGCCGTCGGCGACGACGTACTCCTTGCCTTCCAGGCGCATCTTGCCGGCTTCCTTGCAGCCGACTTCGCCGTTCAGCGCTACGTAGTCGGCATAAGCGATCGTCTCGGCGCGGATGAAGCCCTTCTCGAAGTCGGTGTGGATGACGCCGGCCGCCTGTGGGGCCTTGGTGCCCGACGTGATCGTCCAGGCCCGCGCTTCCTTGGGGCCCACCGTGAAGTAGGTGCGCAGGTCGAGGAGCTTATAGCCGGCGCGAATGAGGCGGTTGAGCCCCGGCTCCTCGAGCCCCAGGTCGGCGAGAAAGGCTGAGCGCTCTTCGGCGTCCAGTCCCGATAGCTCGCTTTCAATCTTGGCGGAGATGACGACCGCTTGCGCGCCCTCGCTGGCGGCCTTGGTGAACACCTTGGCCGAGAGCGCGTTGCCGTCCTTGGCGGAGGCTTCATCGACGTTGCAGACGTAGAGGACGGGCTTCGAGGTCAGCAACTGCAGCATGTCGAAGGCTTTGCGCTCGTCGCCCTCGTCGACCTCGGTCAAGCGGGCCGGACGGCCGTCGCGCAGATGCACGAGCGCCTTATCGATCACCGACAGCGCCGTCTTGGACTCCTTGTCGCCGCCCTTGGCCTTCTTCTCGATGGCCGTGCGTCGCTTTTCCAAGCTGTCGAGGTCAGCCAGCATCAGTTCGGTCTCGACCGTCTCGGCGTCCGACAACGGATCGATGCGGCCCTCGACGTGGGTGATGTCACCGTCTTCGAAACAGCGCAGCACGTAGGCGATGGCATCGCACTCGCGGATGTGGCTGAGGAACTGGTTGCCGAGGCCTTCGCCCTTGGAGGCGCCGCGCACGAGGCCGGCGATATCGACAAAGGTGAGCCGCGTCGGGATGATCTGCTTGGACCCGGCGATGGCGGCCAGCTTGTCCAGCCGCTCGTCGGGCACGCCGACCTCGCCGACGTTGGGCTCGATCGTGCAGAACGGATAGTTCGCCGCCTCGGCCGCCGCCGTCTGGGTCAGCGCATTGAAGAGTGTCGACTTGCCGACGTTGGGCAGGCCGACGATGCCGCATTTGAAGCCCATGATGCGTGGTCCGTTTCCGTTATCGTGCTGACGTTGTTGTGCGGAGGGCTACACCGTCGCTGCCCTGTGGGCAATGCCGGCGCGATGCCGCGTCAAGTCGGGCGACCGCTCAACCCGGCTCACCATCCTCACCCTTGGTGTCGCGCGCCTTCATCCACTTGGCGAGGTTCTCGGCAATGGCCGACTGGCGTTTGCCGGCGCGGTCGCCGGAGGGGTGGCCACCCGAGGGCCGAGGCGGGCGTGGCTGGCCGGAAGGCTCCGCATCCGAGGCGGCCTTTTTCGGCTTCTCCGACTTGTCGCCCTTGGCGGGCTTGTCCGGCTCGGCGCCGATCTCGAGGCCGACCGCCGACAGGAAACGGGCGTCGTCGCCCTTGACCATCAGGCCGGCGTGCTTGGCGATGGCGGCGAGCAGCGGAACGAGCCAGCCCTCGACCTCCGCCTTGGCGAAGTCGTGCAACACGTAGCCGGCGACGAGTTCCTTGACGCCGGGATGGCCGACGCCGATGCGGACGCGGCGATAGTCGTTGCCCAGATGCTGGGTGATCGATCGCAGGCCGTTGTGGCCCGCATTGCCGCCACCGGTCTTGACCTTCAGCTTGCCCGGCGGAAGGTCGATCTCGTCATAGAGAACGATGATGTCGGCAAGCGGGATCTTGAGGAAGCGCGCCGCCTCGCCCACCGCCCGGCCGCTCTCGTTCATGTAGGTGTCGGGCTTCAGCAGGACCGCGCGCTCGCCCCCGATGTCGCCCTCCGCGGTCACGCCCTGGAACCGGCGGCGGAAGGCGGGAAAGCGATAGGCCTCCGCGATGCGATCGACAGCCATGAAGCCGACGTTGTGGCGGTTCTTCTCGTACTTGTCGCCAGGATTGCCGAGGCCGACGAGGAGCTTCATGACACCCGTCCAAGGTCAGAGATGGGGAGAGGAGCCCAGCCCAGATCATGGGCCAGGCTCCTCGTCTCGTCATGCCGTCCCGCTCCTGAAGTGGCGCGGCCGCCTGGCTTCTGTCGTCATCCCCGGCTCGGCCGGGGACCCAAGCACCCATCAAAGAGTGCAACGTCGCAGCTGCTCCACGATACGTCGCACATTGCACCTTGCTTGGGTTCCCGCCTGCGCGGGAATGACGGAAAGACGCGCGTCTTGGCTGTGCCTCTTCCCGAGTACGTGACGTCGTTACTTCTTCTTGGCCGGAGCCTTGGCGGCGGGAGCGGCACCCTTGGCAGCCGGTGCGGCACCCTTGGCAGCCGGCGCACCCTTGGCGGCCGGCGCGG
>JBGSQO010000414.1:0-2911 GCA_041738055.1 Filomicrobium sp. | reverse complement strand
GTCGCGCTGCCGCAGCCGGGCTATCCCTGCTACCGGCATATCCTTTCGGCCCTCGGGCAACCCTCGATCGCCCTGCCGACGGGGCCGCAGACGCGCTTCATGCCGACAGCGGAGGCGATCAGGCAAGCCGCGCGCGAGCGGGCGGATCTCAAGGGCGTGCTGATCGCGAGCCCCGCCAATCCGACCGGCACCATGCTGTCGCCCGAGCGGCTAGGCGAGATCACGGCGGCCTGCCGCGACAACGGGCTGTGGTTCATCTCCGACGAGATCTATCATGGCCTGACTTATGGCGATGCGCGGACCGGGACGCAGACGGCGCTGGCTTCGAGCGACGATGCCATCGTCATCAACAGCTTTTCGAAATACTTCTCGATGACGGGCTGGCGGATCGGCTGGATGATCGTGCCGGAGCGGCTCGTGCGCGCTGTCGAGCGGCTGCAGCAGAACCTGTTCATCTGCGCGCCGGCCGCCTCGCAGGTGGCAGCCCTTGGGGCGTTCGATGCGGTCGACGAGTTGGAGGCCAACCGGCGGATCTATGAGACGAACCGCGACCTGCTGCTGGCGGAATTGCCCAAGGCCGGTTTCGAGGGAATCGCGCCCGCCGACGGGGCCTTCTACCTCTATTGCGATATCGGCCACATGACCGACGACAGCCTCGCGTTTGCGGCCCGAATGCTGGCGGAGACCGGAGTGGCGACGACGCCGGGGATCGATTTCGACCCGGTCGACGGCCGCCGGTTCCTGCGCTTTTCCTACGCGGGGGCAACGGCCGACATGGCGGAAGCGGCGCGGCGGCTGAGGGCGTGGAACCGGCGTTGAGCCAAGCCGCATTTTCAGCATCTTGCTTCGCAATTGAGCTCAGTGACGTGCGGGGGCTGCGCGCCCCCGGCCCCCGCGCGGGGGATCACCCCGTTTACTCCCTCCTGGGCGACGGGCGTGCCACAAACTCCGGGTTATGGTGCAAAGGCATATGGCCTTGGTGGGGGTCGAGGGGGCAAAGCCCCCCCCGTCTTCACTTGGCGCGAGCTTCGGACGCAACGAAAGCGGGCAGCCGGATGACCGACTGCCCGCAGACTTACGTCAAGCTAAAGTGCGCTCAGATCAATCGCACTTCAGATAGCCGGTGTAGGCGAGGATGTTGTTCTTCTCGCTCGACTCGTCGATCAGGTTGTAGGGGTCGACGACGGCGAACAGCGTGATCTTGGTCTCGCCCTTGTCGTTCACAATGTTCTTGACGACGGGCTTGGTCGGGCTGGAGCTGGACACCAGCTTGGTGATAGCCTCGCCGGTCTTCTCGTTCCAGGTGCCGGTGGCGTCGAGCTTCTGCGACTTCTGGAACAGCTTCAGAGCATTCGTCGAGGCCTTGCCCCACACGCCGTCAGCGCCATCCTTGTCGGGACCCGAGTTGCCGAGATAGTAGCCGCGGCTGATTAGGAACTTCTGGACCTCGATGATCTGGTCCTTGTACTTGGCGATGTTCTTGAACCACTCCTTTTCAGTCGGGTAGCCGGTGCTGCTCGACGCGAAGGCGTGATAGTTGCGACCCTTCTTCTTGGCATCCTTGCCAATGGTGAAGGTGATGGCGCGCTGCTCGCCCGGCTCGATCTTCGTGCGCTTGGTGTCCTTGTCGATCAGGTCGATGTTCTCGGGAACATAGACGGCAACGAACGAGCGGAAGAAGTCCTCGCCCGAGCGCAGGTTGGCGTCGCTGTCACCCTCGTTGCGGATGACGATGCGGCCTTCGGCGAGCGGCTGGCCGTCCTCGCAGGACTTGAATTCAACCTTCGTGTCGGCGGCCTGGATGACCAGGTCCGGAGCGGCAGATGCCGACGTCGCGGTCATCGCCACGGCAAACAGCATCGTGCCAGCGGCCGACGCGTAACCCACTGCCCGTGTACGCATTGATTGGTTCCCCTTGGATAACGTGGAAGCTCAGGTTCCGGTCGAGACCCTGCCAGAACGCGCTCGCACACAGCAAGCCGTTGATTGCCCATGAACGGTTGTCAGACGCTGTGCTGTGGCAGAATTGCCGCTGGTTGAGGCCCAATTGAGACGGCTGATCATCATTATGACGAAATTTTCGGCCGTGCAACGTTCGAGTCGGAGGATCTGGCGCCCAGGCTGGAGTCCGGGATGTCAGGTCCCGGCCGGCAGCCAGGGATTGAGCACGGGGACGCCCAGGGCTTGGAAGTCGCCGACGTTGCGGGTGACGACCGTCAGGCCGTGCTCCAACGCCGTCGCGGCAATCAGCGCGTCCCGCTCCGGACGCGGGTCGGGCACGTGCAGTCGTGCGCACCGACGGGCGATGGCGAGGTCGACGGGAAGGATGCGGCCGGCAAGACTCCGCAGCACCTCGAGTTCGAGCCATCGCCGAAGAATGCCGCCCTGCTTGGCATCGCGGCGCTCCATGAGCAGAGTGCCTTTTTCCAGTTCCAGAACCGTGACAACCGAAAGCCATTGTGGATCGGCGGTCGTGACCGAAGCCCAAGTCCGGACGTTTGGATCGGTTCGCTCCGGCCGTCGCAACTCGGAGACAACGTTGGTATCCAACAAATACATCAGTCGAAATCGACCGGGCGAAAGAGGGGACCTTGCAGCTTAGGAGGATCGAATTCGAAATCACCCCCCTCCTTCTGACTGAGCGCCTCCAGCAAGCTCGGCCCTTTGCCGATCAGCCGCTGATACTCTTCGTAGCTCAGCAGCACATGCGCGGGCTGGCCGCGGTCGGTGATGATGACCGGGCCGGACTCCGCCGCCTTCTTGGCGCCGCCCGTGTCCTGATTGAACTCGCGGCTGGAAATCGTCGTGATGCCCATGCTGGCCTCCGTGACTCTGTACGCCAACAGTCTATAGCGTGCGACCACTTCGGGCAACCAATGTTGCTACGTTGCTACATTTACTCCCACTCGAT
>JBGSQO010000357.1:0-4630 GCA_041738055.1 Filomicrobium sp. | reverse complement strand
CCCCGAAGCCGCTGGTCGGCGTCTGAAAGGGGTTGAGATTGCCGAGCGGCAGGGCGGAGCCGTTGAGCTCGGGCCCGTAGGCCCCCAGGTTTCCGCCATACGGAGATCGTAGGGATGGGTTGAAGTTCAGCATGGTTGGGCGACCTCCTATCGCCTTGGGTGGTGTTGGCTCCTCCCAACAGCAAGGGCCCTGCCAAACCCAAGCGCCCCAGATCCTTGCGTGTCCCACTGGGGTCGGGACGTCTCGCCCTGTGTGCCCTGGCCCACAGTTTTAAGGGTATCTATCGACTCTAGGAAACGAGTTCGCCGAAATGTCGGTATTGCTGCGAGGTTCGGCCTGGCAATATTCGGGAGTCCCGATGCGGAAGATCGATGCAAAGCGGCCGGCCGTCCCCTCCGCGAGCGCCGATCGCCCGAAGCCCTCCCCGCCCAAGCGCGCCGCAGGTCCGGGCGCCGAGGCCAGTCCGCCCAAAGCGGTCAAGCCCGCCCCCGCCGGCAAGGCACCCGCCTCCATCGAAGACCTGATCGAAGGGAGCGGACCCAAGGTCAAGGGCTACACGCAGCGGGCGGGCTGGAGCAACGAGACCATCGACGTGGCGGCTCTGGGCGCAGTCGATGCCGACCTGAAGCTCGCTGTCGGCCGGCTGCTCGTCAAGGACCTCAAAGTCGGCCGCACCAGCCTGACCGTGGGGCTCAAGGACCGCATCCTGCGAACCAGCCTGCACGACATGCAGCTCTACGACGGCAAGGGTAGCGGCCTCCTCACGCTCGACGGCTCAGCCGGCGTTCCCGCGCTTGCCGCCAACCTGCAGGCCGATGGCGTGGCTGCTCAGCCGCTGCTGAAGGACCTGGCCGATATCGACTGGCTCGCCGGCAACGGCAAGCTGACGCTCGTCATCACCAGCCGCGGGGCCAGCGAGCGGCAGCTGGTCGAAGGCCTGGATGGAACGTCGACCTTCACCTTCCTCAACGGCGCCATCGTCGGCTTCAATATTCCCCAGGCCGTGCGCGGCCTGTCGCAGGGCAAGCTCACCAATCTGTCGGCCGCACCAGCGGCCAAGACGGACTTCAGCCAGTTGTCGGCGAGCTTCAAGATCACCGCCGGGATCGCCGAGAACGACGATCTTTCGATGCTGAGCCCGCTGCTGCGGCTGTCGGGGGCCGGCAAGGTGATGCTTCCGGCGCGGGAGGTCGACTATCTGGTCCGTCCCAAGCTCGTCGCCGATCTCGCCGGCCAGGGCGGCAAGACGGGGCTTGCGGGCCTCGAGATCCCCGTACGCATCCACGGGCCGTGGGACAAGGTCGCCTACACGCCCGATCTGGCCGAGGTGCTCAAGGACCCCGGTAAGGCCGTCGAGGCGGTCAAGAAGCTGGGCGAGCAGTTCAAGGGCAAGAAGCCCCAAGAGATCCTCGACAATCTGATCGGCGGCAACGGCGACAAGAAGATCGACGGCAAGAAGCTGCTGGATGGGCTCCTGGGCAGTGGTCGCTGAACCTCGGCGGACTCGGCGGGACGGTATTGTCTTTGTTTGCGCCTTCCGACACTCGTTCCGAGAGTCGGCCGGAAGGCGCGGCCTAACGTGAGGTCGGTCAAAACTTCTGCGGGTTGGTACAATGGCCGTGCGAGCGATCCTCGCACGGCCATTGTGCTGTCAGGGGACCTCGAGGCAGGAGCGGCACGATCGGCGACGCCCCCCAAGGTTGGATCAAGAGGCGGGCACGGACGATGACAGCCCAAGTGCTTCAATTTGCTGCCCGTTGAGACACGCTGGTCCGTGCGCGAAGGCCCTCTGGCAAGCCCTTGTTAATCCACGATGAAAGCTGGAAAATTTTTTTTGCCCCCCGGGGTCCGATTTTACTTGCGTGGGGGGGGGGATTGGCCGCATATGAGCGGCCTCCGTTCGTCCACCTGCCCCAAAGGTTAAGGAGAGCCCTCAAGGTAAGGAGCGGACGGGTCACATCTATCTACTGGTTGGGGAGGGTCCGATGGCCTATGACGACACCCTCTTCCAATTGGGGATGGACTTGACTCGTTCAAGCACCGCCCAAAAGGAAGAAACTGCTGCACCTGTTACTGCCCGCGTTCAGTCTGAAGAGCGTAAAGACTTCTTCATCGAGCGCGAAGGCATCAAGTACGCCGGGACCCATCTGATCATCGATCTGTTTGGTGCCCGTCGTCTCGACGACCTGAAGCACATCGAGCGTACGCTCAAGCGTTGTGTGGAGGTCGCGGGTGCGACGCTCTTGCACATCCACCTGCATCATTTCACCCCGAACGGTGGCGTGAGCGGTGTGGCGGTGCTCTCCGAGAGTCACATCTCTATTCATTCGTGGCCCGAGGCGGATTACGCCGCTCTCGACGTGTTCATGTGCGGTGAGGCCAAGCCCCACCTCGCGATCGAAGTCCTGCGTGAGGCCTTCTCGGCCGAGGACGTCATCGTGAAAGAGCACCTGCGCGGCGAAGAGCTCGAGGAGATGAAGTGGCAAACTGCCGCTTCGCGCACGGCTCCCGTGCGCCATGTCAAGGTGTCTGCGAAGAAGGCGGCCTAAGTCGCTCCTCTCGTGGATGGGCTGGTATGCGGGGCGACTTGACCCGGCGCGATGCGAAAGCGAGTGCCGGGCGACTCCTCCTTCGTCCAGGCTCCAGCCGTCTTGACCTCCCGATCATTCTAGGCCCGGCCGGCGCGCGCTTGCCCCTCATGGGGTAGCGCGCGCCGGTTGCGAATGCTTTTTGTTTGCGCCTTCCGACACTCGTTCCGAGCGCCGGCAGGAAGGCGCGGCAAACCCACAGTTCGCAATTTATCTTGTGCCATTTGGCATCTCGAGGTTGGGTCCAGGGACTAGTCCCTGGTCGGAGAGCTCGAGAGGCGGAGAGCTTCTCGAAATTCACCCGCAGGGTGAAGCTGCGCACCGCAAGTATGACCCCATAACACCTGAATAAGGCGCGGGACCCGCTCTCGCGTCATCGTAACGTCATCAAGGCTCCGCCATAAGGCGGGGCCGTTCTTTTTCCTGGGGGTTCCGATGAGCGATCGCTGGATCGAGGAGACGTTTCACCCGCACTGGCGCGTGGCGCTGCAGGCGTCGAAGGTGCTGCACGAGGTCAAGACCGAGCATCAGCACCTCGTGATCTTCAAGAACAAGACCTGGGGCACCGTCCTCATGCTGGACGGGGTCTGCCAGCTGACGACCTCGGACGAGTTCGTCTACCACGAGATGATGGCGCACGTGCCGCTGATGGCGCTGGACAAGCCCAAGTCCGTGCTCGTCGTCGGCGGCGGCGACGGCGGCGTCATGCGCGAGGTCCTGCGCCACGACTGCATCGAGCGCGCCGTGCTGGTCGAGATCGACCGCGAGGTGATCGACACCGCCCTCAAGCACTACCCCGAGATCCCCGGCGGCACGTTCGACGACCCGCGCACGGAAGTCGTCATCGCCGACGGTCTCAAGTACGTCGCCGAGACCGCCGAGCAGTTCGACGCGATCATCGTCGATTCGTCCGAGCCGATCGGCCCGTCGGCCGTGCTGCACACGCGCGAGTTCTTCACCGACTGCAAGCGGGCCCTGTCCAAGGGCGGCATCCTCGTCACGCAGAACGGCCTGCCGTTCCTGTTCCCGGAGCATCTGGCCGGCACGACGCGCGTGTTCGCCTCGCTGTTCAAGAAGGTTGCGCCCTACATGTGCACGCAGCCCTGCTACTTCGGCGGGCCGTTCGCGCTGAACCTCGCGACCGACGACAAGGACGTGCTCGAGATCGACGACAAGAAGCTGGCCAAGCGCGCGAAGAAACGCGGCGTCGAGGGTCTGAAGTACTGGACGCCCGGCGTGCATGTCGGCGCGTTCGCGCTGCCGGCCTATGCCGAGACGGTCGTGGCCGAGGCGATTGCGGCGGCCAAAGCGGGCGACGATAGCGCCTATGCCAAGATGCCGAAGGCCAAGAAGGCGCCGGCTAAGAAGTGACGTGAACTGCAAGGGGGTCTTGGACCCCCTTGACCCCCGCTCCCCTTTTGGGGGGGGCAACCGTGGCAGCGGTCTCAACTCAAAAAGGGCATGGGGTCCAGGGGACTAGTCCCCTGGTCTTCACTTCACTTAAACCAATCGCCCCTCAGTCATCGCTCATCCGCAGCGCCGCGATAAACGCCTCCTGCGGGATCTCGACCTTACCGAACTGGCGCATCTTCTTCTTGCCGGCCTTCTGCTTGTCGAGCAGCTTGCGCTTACGCGTGATGTCGCCGCCGTAGCACTTGGCGAGCACGTCCTTGCGCAGCGCCTTGATCGTCTCGCGCGCGATGATGCGTCCGCCAATGGCCGCCTGCACCGGGATCTGGAACATATGCGGCGGGATCAGCTCTTTCAGCTTCTCGCACATGACGCGCCCACGTCCCTCGGCGCGCGTGCGGTGCACGATCATCGACAGCGCATCGACCGGCTCGGCATTGACCAGGATCGTCATCTTGACGAGGTCGCCCTCCTCGTAGCCGCTGATCTGGTAGTCGAACGAGGCATAGCCCTTGGAGACGGACTTCAAGCGGTCGTAGAAATCGAACACCACCTCGTTGAGCGGCAATTCGTAGACCAGCATGGCGCGGGCGCCCGCATAGGTCAGGTTCTTCTGCCGTCCGCGCCGGTC